>CAZVAD010000045.1:0-20317 GCA_964624645.1 uncultured Mariniphaga sp. | reverse complement strand
GATTCCGAAGGCAATCTGTGGCTCACCAATTCCCATGTGGCAGAAAATCTGCTGAAGCTCACGCCCGACAAGAAATGGGAAACCATTACCCTGCCCCAGGCAGCAAATAACTATAAGGTTGGCGATGTTCTGATTACCCAAAATGACGACAAATGGATTGTTCTTCCCCGCGGAAATGACGCCTATGTGGTGGATAAAACCGGGAAACAAAAAAAACGGCTGCTGGTCACTTCCTATTTCAACAACGGAGTGCATGAGGAATTTAACCGGATGAACGATATTCTATCCATTGCCGAAGACCTGAAGGGCGCCATCTGGATTGGCACAACCAAAGGCGTGGCGGTTTATTCCAACCCGGAGCGCATCTGGGAAAGTGAAAACTTTTATGCCGTTCAGCCCGGGCTGGATTTGCAGGACGGGATTTATCACCGGCTGTTGGGCACTGAAACCGTGACGGCAATAGCTGTTGACGGAGCAAACCGTAAATGGTTAGGGACAAGCAATTCCGGAGTTTATTTGGTTTCCGGGAACGGCGAAAAGGAGATTCTGCACTTCACAACCGACAATAGCCCGCTGATTTCCGACAATATCACTTCTCTGGCAATCCATGAGAAAACGGGAGAAGTGTTCATTGGAACCTATGCCGGAATCATCTCCTATCAGGGCGATGCGGTGGCTGCCGAAAAGGCCTTTTCTGATGTTTATGTCTATCCGAATCCGGTGCGCGAAACCTGGGACGGGCCGGTTACCATAGCCGGATTGGTTGAAGATACCGACGTGAAAATCACCGACATCACCGGAAATCTGGTTTATCAGGGTACTTCGCTTGGCGGACAGGTCGTGTGGAACGGCACGAACTTAAGCGGAAATCGTGTGAGAACCGGAGTATATCTGGTATTTTGTACGGATAGAAACGGAGAGGAAACGCACATTGAGAAAATCCTGTTTATTCACTGAAAATGCTGGCTTCCACTCAGGGAATTATCCTGCACCATATCAGATACGGCGAAAACTCGGTTATTGTAAACATCTATACGAAGGATTTCGGACGGAAAGCATTCATTATGAATGTTTCGCGCGGGAAAAGGTCGAAAAGTAAAGCCGGAATTTTGCAGCCACTTTTTTTAGTCGAACTGGTTTTTTATCAAAAAGATACGCGTGAAGTGCAGCGGATCAAAGAAATCCGCAATCATCCTGTTTATCAGAACATTCCTTATGATGTGGCAAAATCTTCACAGGCACTGTTTCTTGCTGAAATTTTGGGCAAAACGCTTCGCGAGGAGGAAAGCTCGCCCGAACTGTTTGCCTTCATTCAAAATTCCCTGCTGTTTTTTGATTTGGCTGACGATCTTGTCAATTTTCACCTGTGGTTTCTGTTTCATCTCACGGAATATCTGGGATTTTTGCCCGCCACCCAAAAAGCCGGTGCACATGGAATTTTTGATATGCGTAAAGGGATGGTGGCGCCGGAAGAACCTCCGCATCCGTTTTTCCTGAACCATGAGGCCACGGATGTGCTGTGCAGCCTGGCCGGGTTAAAACTTCAGGATCTTAAAAAAGTGAGAATCTCCAGAGCACTGCGGGCAGCGTTAACTACGGGACTGGTGGAATATTACCAGCTGCATTTTGAACATCTGGGAGAGATAAAATCGCTGAAAGTGCTGAATGAGGTGTTCAGCCTCTGAATACAAAGGTTTCAAAAACATACAGTTCTGCCGATTTCCAGCCGTTCCACCCGAGGCCGGCTTTGTCGCGGGAGCAATAGCCCAAAAATTGTTCGCGGCTCCATTCATTTCTTTTGGCAACATGTGGCAAAAAAATTCCCGAATTGAAATCCTTTTTAATGAAAATCCCATGTTTTCCCACTATTATTTCATCTGCAGAATAAATTCTTCTGAAAGGAGAAAGTATTGAAATTTCAAGGCTCAACTGATGCAACTCTTCAATTTTGGGGTTTTTAAAACGGCTGTCCTGCACCGCCGAAACCGCCAGTTGCTGCACCTGCTTGTCCAGTGTTTTTTTGCTTTCCAGATTGCCGACACAGCCGCGCAATTCATCCCCGATATAAACACTCACAAAAATCCCCGGATGGTTTTTCAGAATTTCTGAAGAATTTGATGCCTGTGAAAAGCCGGCTTCACCGGTTTTTAAAAAATTTTCAATGGCATTTTTCCCTTTTTCCAGTAATTCGTCCCGCACAGCCTGCGGGATTGAAAACAGCAAGTTTTTTTCATAGGCGGCCAGCGCCCAATAACCCACTACCTCTTCTTTATCGCCGTATGGTTCGGCATCGCCCGAATTGCTGTATTTAATCTTCTCAAATTCAATATTTTGATTTTCTGTCAGGTAGAGCAGGGTGAGCATCGACGTCCAGCCGCAAAGCGAAGTGCGCAGATTCTCTGTTTTCTTTCTTTTGTTTTCATCAATAACCCGGAGCAATTCCTCTGGATTGTTGCTGCAAATGGCGTCGGCAGTGCGTAAATCAATATTCACAGCATCGTCATAAGCCGGATAATGGGAAAAGTCAGTACTGATTACAAAAAGATTTTCGGGCAGAAACCAGGGCATCAGGGCTTCTGCAATCTTTTTGCAATCGCCGGGATGGTCAGTTCCCAAAATAATGGGAACCAACTGGAAATTTTTTCCCAATCTGTACTGCAGAAAGGGAAGTTGCACCTCTAAACTATGCTCATATTCGTGTGCACCGGGATGGTACCTGAAAACATCGTGTGAACGGACAAGCACCGAAGCAATTTCCTTATCCGTTTCCACTTCGCCAAGTGGGGTCACATAATTTCCGGAACCAAAAACGGCAGCTCCGCCAAAAGAGTAACGATGGCTGGATGCAAGGACAAATACTTTGCTGAAAGTGGCGTTTTCAGGAATCCGGCTGAATGCAGCTGCGGCAACTTTTCCGCTGAACATGTAGCCGGCGTGGGGCGAAATAATCGCCCGCGGCATTTTATCCGGAGTTTTTTCTGAAACGGCATCAAAAAGAGCTTTCAGCTCTTCCTGCAATTCAGCCGGGCTGCCCGGATAAAATTTGCCGGCAAACCGGGGCATTCTGTTATCAAACATTGATCTCAAAGTATTTACCGGAGTTGAAATTGTTTTCTAACAAATATAGCATTTTGAAAGCAGAAATCATAATCCCGGAAACCGGGGCTTTACGCGGTTATTTTTGTAATTTTGACTTTTATTTAATCATTTAAACTGTTTTAACGTATGCGTTCGTTACATTTTTTAATTCCTGTATTGCTTTTTACAATGGCATGTAGCCAGAATCAGAAAAAGGATTCTGAAAAATTTCCGCCGGAGATGGTGAGTTTTGAACCTTATAACAATAATCCCGTATTCAGCGGAACCGGATCGGGTACCTGGGATGCCAAAATCCGGGAGCGCGGATATATCCTGCATGAAGATGGGATTTTCAAAATGTGGTATTCGGGGTATAAGGGCGGCAGCGAGGATACGAAATACCTGGGATATGCCACTTCAGCCGACGGAATTCACTGGGAACGCTACAGCGATAAACCTGTTTTTGATTCAAAATGGACGGAAGATGTATTTGTAATTAAAGAAAAGGACATTTATTATCTGTTTGCCGAAGGCGAAGACGACATTGCACATCTGCTGACTTCCTCCGACGGAATTCACTGGAACGAAGAGGGAGACCTGACGATAATCACAACCCGCGGCGATACAATAGCCGGGCCTTATGGAACGCCGGTGGTATGGATTGAAAACGGGCAATGGCTCCTGTTTTATGAACGCAATGACGATGCAATCTGGCTGGCAAAGTCGGAGGATAAACTCACATGGACAAACGTTCAGGATGAACCGGTTTTGAAACCCGGACCCGGGGAATACGATTTTGGCGCAGTGGCCGCCAATCAGATTGTCAGGCACAAGGAGCGGTACTACATGTATTACCACGGAAATTCCATTCCGCTTGGTGTCAAAACGGAAAAAAAATCCATCTGGACTTCCAATGTGGCGGTGTCGGAGGATTTAATCCACTGGGAAAAATTTCCCGGGAACCCGATGGTGGAGGGTGACCACTCAAGTCCCATTCTGGTCAGTTACAATGGCCGGAATCTGCTTTATACCATGCACGATATCGTGTGGCTCTACTATCCGAAGGAGTAACAGGGAAGCCCTGCGACATAGGGAACGGATTTTCCGGTTATTTTTTGTTTATTCTGTTTGAGATAATCCGGTCAATGGAATATCTTCCGGCGCCGGTTTTCAGCAGAAAAGTGAAAATGATGGCATACATCAGCGGCAGCTCTTTTCGCATAAACGGATCATTTGCATGTACGTGAAGGATGATGGTCAGCATGGTGAATATTATTGGTATGGTGGCAAGGCGGGTGAAAAGGCCAAGGAGAACCAGCAGGGAACAAACGAACTCGGCAAACATTGCCAAAGACAGCGAAAGGGCAGCGCTCATTCCCATCACGCTCATAAAAGCGATGGGTTCGCCGGAAAAAAACTGCATGAGTTTCGGCCATCCGTGAAATACCAGAAGCGGAAGGGCGGCTGAACGGAGCAGTAACAAGCCAATATCGTTATTTGAAGTCTGTAATGTCCTGTTGAGTAATTTTTTCATTTCCAGTGTTTTATTATCATTTGTTCATTAAAAATTTCGGGGGCGCAAGATATAAATATTTTTTTATCTTTTAATCAGCGGATTGTTGCGGAAATAATTATTGATATAGATTAAACTTCTGCAGGAGAAGGAAATCCGGCCTTCAAACCGGTCTCAAAATAAGGAATGTAAGTATCGCTTGTGTAAGATAAATGAAAAAATTCAAGATTATTTCTCATTGTTTTTTGGCAAAGATAGGGAATAACAAAAATCTGAGACATCTGCAAAAAAATAAATACGGAATTCCGCTGAACGAAGAAGTTGGAAAAAATACTACGTATTAACAAGTTTTTAACACATCGGCATCAAAATCTCTTCGTTAATAAAATTCAAATCCCTAAATTGCCAACCGGAAATCAAAACCACAAATTTTTATAAATTATGACACAACGAAGAGATTTTATTAAGACAAGTCTGGTAGGAACCGCCGGAATCACAATGGGCGGACTTGGCTTCAGCGCTAAATCGTATGGTTCGATAATCGGAGCCAACGAAAAAATTACGATAGCAGTTATTGGTATTCGCGGACAGGGAGGCTCCCACATAAAAAATTGGTGCTCCCTGAAGGACAACCGGAATGTTTTTCTGAAGACAATTTGTGATGTCGATGAAGATACCTACGCTGCCCGGTCAAAGTTTATTCAGGATGCCATGGGCAAAAAACCTGTTGAAGTGTGGGATATGCGCCGGGTTTTTGATGATAAGGAAATAGATGCCGTTTCTTTTGCCACACCTAATCACTGGCATGCACTTGGAACAATCTGGGCCTGCCAGGCAGGGAAACATGTATATGTTGAAAAGCCGGCAAGCCACAATGTTTATGAAGGCCGCAAAATGATTGAAGCGGCACGTAAATACAATGTGCGTGTTCAGGTTGGTTTTCAGAATCGCTCCATTGCCAACGTCATGGAAGCCATGAAATTTTTGCATAAAGGCGGAATAGGTGATGTCTATATGGCAAAAGGACTGTGCTACAAGCCGCGTGATTCCTTTGGCATTGCAGATGACAGTATGCCGCCTGCAAACCTCCATTACGATATGTGGCTCGGGCCTGCTCCGTCAAGGCCATACAACGAAAAGAGGGTTCACTACAATTGGCACTGGCACTGGGATACCGGAAACGGAGATACCGGAAATCAGGGGCCACACCAGTTCGATATCGCCCGCTGGGGATTGAATAAAAATGAGCATCCTGTGAAAATATACAGCACGGGAGGTATTTATGGAATCAGTCCCAAAGAGTGTTCCCAGGAAACACCAAATACCCAAACCTCCCTGTTTACCTATGAAGACGGGAAAGTACTGGAATTTGAAACCCGCGGAAGATTCACGCACGGCGAATCAAGCCTCGATATTAAGATCGGGAATATGTTCTACGGAACGGAAGGCTATCTTGAATTGAACGGAAGCACATGGAAGGCTTTCAGACAAAGAGAAAAAGAACCATTTGCAGGGTCTTCAAAAGAGAGTTCTGAAGTGCCAAAGGACCCGACTTTCCTTGCGGCTCCGGGTGGAACCGAGCATTATGCCAATTTTATTGATACCATCCGCTCAGGCAGTGATTATGACTTGCATTGCGATATCAGTGAAGGGCATTATTCTTCAGCACTTCCCATAATTGCCAATATTTCTTATTTATTGAAACGGGAGCTCACATTCAAAGGCAGTTATGAAAAATTTGCCAATGATCCTGAAGCAGACATGATGCTTACCCGGAATTACAGAAAACCTTATGTGGTACCAGAAGATGTTTAAATAAAGCACAAAAAAAACCGGCATTTTTTAAATGCCGGTTTTTTTTGCTGTCCTGACTGCATATAAAGAAAAACCCCGGAGCCTCTGCTCCGGGGTTAAAACTAAACCTAACTAAACCAAACTTATGAAAAAACAGCAAATTATGTATTTTTGTAACTACTACCTTTAATTAAATGAACGCTTAAATCTTTGTTTAATTGTTTTCATGTCTGCATATAAGTTATCAAATACTATGCCACAAATTAGTATTTTCAATAAAAATCTGTCCTGAATAACTCTTTTTTCTTTTTTAAGCTCTTTTTTTGAAGAAAGGTGAATTCTGTTCATGTTAACCTAAAGATTTTTTTACAACTACTTTGAAAAAGTCTGTATCCGTCATAAAATATCATTACCGATACTACAATAAAATACAGAATTCAAAAAATAGGTATCTTTGCAGGAAATTATGGCAGCCGGCAATTTTAAACAACAGATGAAAAAAGTTTATGAATAACATTCGCAATTTTTGCATTATTGCGCACATTGACCACGGGAAAAGCACGCTTGCCGATCAGCTCCTCATACACACAAACACTGTCGGAGAAAGAGATATGCGCAGTCAGGTGCTTGATAGCATGGATCTGGAACAGGAAAGGGGCATTACGATAAAAAGCCATGCCATTCAGATGGATTATGAACACAACGGGACAAACTACAGATTCAATCTGATAGATACCCCGGGGCATGTTGATTTTTCTTATGAAGTTTCACGTTCAATCGCTGCCTGTGAGGGAGCACTGCTCATAATTGATGCCACACAAGGGATTCAGGCCCAGACTATTTCAAATCTTTATCTTGCTCTGGAGCACGATCTGGAAATAGTTCCCATTCTCAATAAAATGGATCTTCCCAATGCAATCCCCGAGATTGTAGAAGACCAGATTATTGATTTAATCGGATGCAGCCGGGAGGACATTATTCATGCAAGCGGCAAGACCGGTATGGGTATTGAAACTATTCTGGAAAGAATTATTGAAAAAATTCCTGCCCCGTCCGGCGATCCTCAGGCACCGCTTCAGGCACTGATTTTTGACTCGGTATTTAATTCCTTTCGCGGAGTAATTGCCTATTTCAAAATTGTAAATGGCCAGATCAAGACCAAGGATTTGGTGAAATTTGTTGCTACGGGCAAAGAATATGATGCTGATGAGATTGGTGTATTAAAACTTGGCATGGCGCCTCGTGATAAGCTGTCTGCCGGTGATGTCGGCTACATCATTTCAGGAATTAAAACCGCAAAGGAGGTAAAGGTGGGCGATACCATCACGCATGTGGAACGCCCTTGTGACAAGGCAATATCCGGCTTTGAAGAGGTCAAGCCCATGGTTTTTGCCGGAGTGTATCCCATTGATGCAGACGATTACGAAGACCTGAGAAATGCAATGGACAAACTCCAGTTGAATGACGCTTCACTCACTTTTGAGCCGGAATCTTCCGCTGCTCTGGGGTTTGGATTTCGCTGCGGATTCCTTGGTTTACTGCACATGGAAATCATTCAGGAAAGACTGGAGCGGGAATACGACATGAATGTCATTACCACAGTTCCCAACGTATCCTACATGATACAATTAACCGATGGTAGCGAAATGCAGGTTTATAATCCTTCGGGGTTACCCAATCCGGCACACATTAATGTCATTGAAGAGCCCTACATCAGAGCAAGCATCATCACGGCATCCGAATATATCGGACAGGTAATGAATCTTTGCCTTGACAAAAGAGGCACATTAATAAATCAAAGTTACCTGACTGCAGAGCGCGCCGAGCTGGTTTTCGATTTGCCGCTTGGAGAAATTGTGTTTGACTTTTACGATAAATTGAAAAGTATATCGCGCGGATACGCTTCATTTGATTATCACATTACCGGTTATAGACCTGCAAAACTTGTGCGGCTTGATATTTTGCTGAATGGAGAAATGGTTGATGCGCTTTCCACGCTCACCCACATTGACAATGCATACCCTTTTGGCCGGCGGATTTGTGAAAAGCTGAAAGAACTGATTCCCAGGCAGCAATTTGACATTGCAATTCAGGCGGCAATCGGTTCAAAAATCATTGCTCGGGAAACCGTGAAAGCGCTACGCAAAGATGTGACCGCCAAATGTTATGGCGGAGACATTTCCCGAAAACGTAAATTGCTTGAGAAGCAGAAGAAAGGGAAGAAAAGAATGAAGCAGGTGGGCAACGTTGAAGTGCCCCAGAATGCCTTCCTTGCCGTGTTGAAACTGGACTAACAAGCGTCCGTCCGGAATTCGGAAATTACAACACCAGAGGATTTCTTCCCCGGAAATTCAGACAATCAGTTTATACCCTTTCCCGTGGATATTGATAATCTCCACCGAAGGCTCATCTTTCAAGTGCTTGCGTAACTTGGTGATATAGACATCCATACTCCGGGCATTGAAATAATTATCATCAATCCAGATGGATTTGAGTGCATAATTTCGTTCAAGCACCTTGTTGGCATGAAGACAGAGCAATTTCAGCAGCTCCGATTCTTTGGTAGTGAGCTTGATGGTTTGCTCTGAGTCGGTCAATGTCTGCTTGAGGGTGTCAAAAGTGTATTTACCCAGTGTGAAAACCGGTTCGCCCGATGCGAGCAAATCCTGCGAAGTCCTGCGCAGAATGGCTTCAATCCTGAAAATGAGTTCCTCCATGCTGAAGGGCTTTGTGATATAGTCGTCGGCGCCAAGTTTGAAGCCTTCAATCACATCATCTTTCAGATTTTTTGCTGTGAGAAAAATAATCGGGATATCTGAATTCACTGTCCGAATATCTTTGGCTAAAGTAAATCCGTCCTTTTTTGGCATCATAATATCGAGAATGCAGATATCGAAATAATCTCTCTTAAATCCCTTATACGCTGCTTCCCCATCAGGATAAAGTTCTGTGTCAAAGCCCTTTGCAACAAGATACTCCTTAAGCAACAGTCCGAGATTTTCGTCGTCTTCTGCCAATAATATTTTTGTTTTTTGTTCCATTTTCGCTACTTAAATCAGGCAACAATATACTAAATTTTGTGCCTTTATTCACTGCACTTTCAACATTTATTTTTCCGTTGTGAAGTTCTATTATTTTTTTCACATAGCTTAAACCAAGCCCGAAGCCCTTCACGTTGTGAACATTGCCTGTGGGCACACGGTAAAAGCGATCAAAAATGTGTGCGTGGTGCTCTTTTGCAATTCCAATGCCATTATCCGCAATTGAAATGACTACCGCATTGCTGTTTTTTTCGGAAGCTACGGTAATCTCAGGAATTTCGTTGCTGTATTTCATGGCATTGTCAAGCAAATTGAAAAAAACATTGGTAATATGCACTTCATCGCCTTTGATGATTGCGCCCCCGGAGTTCAATGTTGAATGAAGTACTCCGTTTTTATTTTTTACGCGCAGCTCAAAGTTATTAATTACGTTGCGCAGGGTTTCATTAATATCAAACTCCTTGAATTTCAATTTAAGCCGCCCTTCATTGAAAACTGCCATTTGCAATACTTTTTCAACCTGAAAACTCAGCCGTTTACTCTCCTGATTAATAATTTTTGAGATATGCCCAATGGTTTTGGGCGTGTTGGCAATGCTTCCGTCTTCCAGCATCTGGCTTGCCAGAGAGATAGTGGAGATGGGGGTTTTCAACTCGTGTGTCATGTTGTTGATGAAGTCATTTTTAATCATGGACAGCTTTTTCTGCCTGAAAATGACCATAATGGCATAAGCAAAAATTGCTATCAGCAAAGCTGTCAAAATAAATGTGGGAATGATGGTGAACCCCGTTGTCCTAAGTAAAAAGCCTGACCTTTTGGGGAAATAGACATAGAGGTAGTTGGGTTGCTGTCCGTCAAAATCATAGGGAAACAGCAAACTTGGATACTCCTTTTTCCGGGACGGCAGATATACCGGGCTTCCCATAATGAATTTGTCCTCTCCCAGATTTGAACTTCTGACAGCAAATTTATATTCCAGGTTGATGCCTGCTTCCTGAAAAATAGTGTCGATTGTTTCGGCAAGAAGAAGCGAGTCGATGCGTTCATTCAGGGGTCTTCCCTCCAATAAAATCTTATAATTTCTCCAGTAGGTGTCTGCTATCCATTTTTCCATCCGCCGCTCAATATTCAGATTGAATTCGTGAAGTTGTTCAAAAGATGTAGCGCTGCTTATCCTTTTTGAAAGCCCTTGCCCTGCCTGAATTGAATCGGAGAGAATCACCTGATATTCTTCCTGAAAATTTCCGAAAATTCTGCTTTCAGACAGGTGAAACCGGAAACTTTCTGAAAAAGCACCAGGTTCCTGACGCGGAAAAACATTCAGGTTCCCCGGTGTGCTGAACTCTCCGGGCAGTCTGCCGGCCTGCGCACTTTCACGCGCAACACGCTCTTCATGAAGTTCAAGCTGATCAACAACCCTCTTCAGTGCACCTTTTACCATCTGGTCGAATTGATCTTCCCGGATGTCTGATGCAGTTCTGATGAGATTGGTTTGAATCAGGATTAACCCCGAAAGAACCAAGGTCATTAAAACAATCAATGTCCATAACATTTTCCTGCTCATGCTACAAAGATAATTTTAAAGAAAAATTGTTAAAAACAGTCTTAACAATATTTAACATCAAAAATAGCAAAGTACAGATTTTTAACTTCAAATCAAAGAAAAATCAGGAAGTCCGGAATTCTCTTTTTCGCTAATGTTACAATTCTCCCAGTAGAAATTTTTCAACGATTTCAGGAAAATGAAGGTATTCCAGTTGATGAACCTTTTCAGCAACATCCTGCGGTGAATCCCCCGGAAGCACCGGGCATTTTGCCTGAAACAAAAGCCTTCCCTTGTCGTAGTGCCGGTTGACCATGTGAATGGAAATCCCGGTCTCTGTTTCTTCGTTGTCCACAACTGCCTGATGAACTTTCATGCCGTACATCCCCTTGCCGCCATACTTTGGAAGCAGGGAAGGGTGAATATTGATGATTTGAAATTTTTCAATCAGATATTCAGGGATAAGCCACAGAAAACCAGCAAGAACAATCAAATCAATCTTCCTTTCAGTCAGTTTATCAGCTATTTCCTGAGTTTCATACAACTGTTGGCGATTAAATGTGAGCGCACTGATTTTCATTTTTGCTGCCCGGGTCAAAACATAAGCATCAATCTTGTTACTCCACACAGAGTCAACTATAACACGCTCATTATCTGCAAAATGCTCAATAATATTCTGAGCATTTGTTCCTGCCCCCGATGCAAATAAAGCGATTCTCTTAACATTCATTTCAAATTGGTCTTTTTGGATGGAACAATTGAATAATACGTTCAAATTTAGAGTATTGCATATATTATATATCTTATAAGAAACATCTTTTCACATTTTAAATTTGAAATATAACGCGTAAATGTATTACTTTGCGCCGATTATTTAAAACTCAAAATTATTATTAACTCAAATTTTAGCATTATGTCTGACATTGCAGCAAAAGTAAAAGCAATTATTGTTGATAAACTGGGAGTTGATGAGAGTGAAGTTACCAGCGAAGCATCATTCACCAATGATTTGGGCGCAGATTCACTTGACACAGTTGAACTGATTATGGAATTTGAAAAAGAGTTCGATTTAGCAATTCCGGATGATCAGGCTGAAAAAATTTCAACAGTTGGCGAAGCCATAGCTCATATTGAAGAAGCGGTAAGCAAGTAACCAAGAAGATTCATTTATGAATTTCAGACGGGTAGTTATTACCGGAGTGGGCACCGTTAACCCTCTTGGGAATACGGTTAATGATTTTTGGAGTAATCTGAAAAAGGGGGTTAGTGGTGCCGCACCCATTACAAAATTTGATGCTTCTAAACAAAAAACACAATTTGCCTGCGAGGTCAAGGATTTTGATGTTCATCAATACATAGACCGGAAAGAAGCGCGTAAATATGATTTATATACTCAGTTTGCGTTGGCTACCTCAGCCCAGGCGATGGAGGACTCAAAACTTGATCTGGAAAAAATTGATCATGACAGGGCAGGTGTGATTTGGGGCGCCGGCATCGGAGGGTTGCAAACATTCTTTGATGAAGCGCGTAACTACCAGGTGGATAATCCCAGATTCTCACCTTTTTTTATCCCTAAAATGATTGCCAATATAGCAGGCGGACTTATCTCCATTAAATATCAGTTCAGGGGACCAAATTTCACAACCGTTACTGCGTGTGCATCCGCTTCACATGCTATGATAGAAGCCATGAATATGATTCGCCTCGGGAAGGCGGACATTATGATTACCGGTGGTTCCGAAGCAGCGATTAATGAAGCGGGAATTGCAGGATTCAATTCTATGCGTGCCATTTCAACACGTAATGACGATCCGAAAACTGCTTCCAGGCCTTTTGACAAAGACCGTGATGGTTTTGTCATTGGCGAAGGCTCAGCGGCTTTTATCTTTGAAGAGTATGAAATGGCAATGAAGCGCGGCGCAAAAATTTATGCGGAAATAATTGGCGGAGGCATGTCGGCAGACGCCTATCACATGACAGCTCCCGACCCCGAAAGCCGGGGCGCAACGCTGGTAATGAAATGGGCCATTGAAGACAGCGGCCTTAAGCCCGAAGATGTGGACTATATCAATGTTCACGGAACTTCAACCCCATTGGGAGATATTGCCGAGCCAAATGCCATAATCAAGACTTTCGGGGATCATGCCTACAAAACAAGCATCAGTGCCACAAAATCAATGACCGGGCACCTGCTGGGCGCTGCCGGTGCAGTTGAAGGCCTTGCCACAATTATGGCGCTGAATCACGGCATTATTCCTCCAACAATAAACCACTTTACGGACGATCCGGAAATCGACAACAACCTCGATTTTACTTTCAATGTGGCAAAAGAGAGAAAAATCAACGTTGCCATTAGCAACACCTTCGGTTTTGGAGGCCATAATGCAACTTTGGTTTTCAGAAAATTTTAGAAATCCGTGATAAAAAAAATAAAACAAAGAATAGAGCTCTTTTCATCCCCAAGAAAAGAGTTTTATTTGTTTTTGAGAAAGCTGCTCGGATTTTATCCCACAAATCTGAGATTATACGATCTGGCATTTATCCATAAATCGTCATCATTAACCGATTCGCAGGGGAACCAGATCAACAACGAAAGACTTGAGTTTTTGGGTGATGCCATTTTGGGGGCAATCATTACCGAGTTTTTATACAACCGTTTCCCGAAACAGGATGAGGGGTTTATGACAAAAACACGATCCAAGCTGGTAAACCGTACTTTTCTGACCCGCCTGGCGTTCAACATGAAGCTTGATATCTACATCAGGTCAAACACCGCAAAAAACATTGACTCCAGCCATATATACGGGGATGTCGTTGAAGCGTTGATCGGTGCTATTTATCTTGATACCAACTACCAGACAACCAAATATTTTGTTACAAAAAGGATACTTTCTCAATTTGTTAATCTGAACGAGATTGAGAGAAAAGATACCAACTTTAAAAGCCAGCTTATTGAATGGAGCCAGAAAAATAAAAAAGAGATTGCGTTTGAAACCATTGAAGACCCGGGTTCTGACAAGCTGAAACAGCCCCGTTTTATTTCAAAAGTAATTCTGGATGGAAAAGGATTGGGCAGTGGCAGCGGAACTTCAAAGAAAGAAGCACAACAGAATGCCGCCCGCGAATCGCTGAAAAAACTGGATACCTGATTATCTTCTCCATTCTTTACATCCATTATAATTACATTTATGCCCGAAAATTTCAGATGAATGTTTTATTAATATACGGATTGGGCTTTCTGTCCCAGATACTTTTTTTTGCACGAAACATTGCTCAATGGTTTCTGTCAGAAAAGGAAGGCGAAGTGATTTCTCCTGCCATTTACTGGCAAATCAGTCTTGCAGCTTCCGTACTGATGTTTATTTACGGAGTTCTGCGAAATGATTTTGCCATTGTTCTGGGGCAGATTATCGTGTATGCTATTTATATCCGCAACCTTCAGCTAAAGAAAATCTGGCGAAAGATGCACCGGGTTACCCGACTGCTTGCCATTTTAGTTCCTCTGGTATGTATCGGGTGGTTATTTGCAGGAAATTCCCACAACTTTAAATCCATTCTTCAAAATGAAGATATCCCTTTGTGGATTATGATCTGGGGCTCGGCAGGACAAATTATTTTCACTTTCCGGTTCATCTATCAATGGATTTATTCAGAAAAAAGGAATGATTCATTTCTGCCTATGGGATTCTGGGTGATAAGCACAATCGGTTCCGTGATGATTTTTTCCTATGCAATTTACCGGCTTGATCCGGTTTTATTCGCGGCTCACAGCATTGGAATATTTGTGTATATCCGCAATATTTTGCTTCACGCGGGAAAACAGAGCATCTTCTCAAAATTTGATAAAATTCCATTTTTACACCATTTTCTCAGCAAAATTTCCGACAAAATGAAATAGTAGATCTTTTTGTATCCACCGGGTAGTATCATTTTTTAAACACAGCGTTTTTACGGTAATTTCTAAAAGAAATCGCTGCCGTTTTGCTACTTTTGCAACCATGTCTGACAGAAAAAAATATACAAACCGGGAAGGCTGGATTTCAGTTATCGGAAATTTACTTTTGTTCGTATTCAAATACTGGGCAGGAATCATTACCGGGTCTCTTGCCCTGATTGCTGATGCCTGGCATACGCTTTCCGATTCCGTCTCTTCAGTGATTGTGTTGGTTGGCGGCAAAATTTCACGTAAACCTGCGGATGAAGAACATCCGTTCGGCCACGGTCGTGCCGAACATATTGCCGCAATCATTATTGGTGTTTTACTTGCAATCATTGCTTTTGAATTTTTGGTAAGCGCTGTAAGTAAATTCAGTACACACGAACGAACGCATTTTGGCACCATTGCCTGGATTGCAGTAATCGTTTCAATTCTTGTGAAAGAAGGCATGGCTCAATATGCCTTTTGGGCGGCAAAAAAAATTGACTCCCCCATTTTGGCTGCCGACGGCTGGCACCACCGCAGTGATGCCCTTTCCTCCGTTATCATTTTAGTTGGGATTGTATTAGGAAATTCCCTTTGGTGGACTGATGCCGTCCTGAGTTTTATTGTTGCCCTGATGATTGGCTGGTCAAGCTATAAGATTCTTGCTACCGAGTTCAGGTCACTATTGGGAGAGAGTCCTTCAGATGAGCTTGTGGATGCCATAAAGAAAACCACTCAGGCAGAATTTGATGAGCCGCTCCATTTGCATCATATACACATTCATAACTATGGCAAACATACCGAGTTGAGTTGCCACATTAAACTCCGCCCGGATATGTCTTTGCATGAGGCGCACGATATTTGCACCAAAGTCGAAACAATTATCTTCAATGAATTTGGTTTTGTCTCCACAATTCATCCTGAACCCACTGACTAACAGGGATTTTCAATTCAGCTACGGCAGCTCAATAATTTTCAGGTTTCTGAAATGAATTTCAGCGCCTTCTGCTTCAAGGCAGATGTATCCTTTCTTTTGTGAAGCATTGCTGATTCCGTTGACAAATTTTCCGTTGACAGAGAGTTTGATGGTGCCATCCACACAAACAACATCATAGGTATTCCATTCTCCTTTCCCTTTACAACGGTTTTCAACGGATTTGCTGCGTTTCCCGCGGGGATTGTCGGGTACGATTTCAACTCCGCCAACGCCAAAAAGTTCGCCATGCACATATGCATCCGGCGGCTTTACACCATCCTTCACATTCAGATTAACCCAGTCAAGTTCCAGCATCTGAACTTCCACGCCATCCGGGAGCCGGTTTTTGCCAGGCTCCGCTTTGCTCCACACAAAAGTCCCGGAATTTCCTCCGGCTTCCATGTGTCGCCATTCAATGTGCATGATGAAATTTTCATACTCCTTCTCACTGCGGATGACCCCAATGGGTAGCCCGGAATCAATTAAAATATCGCCTTCAACTCTCCATGTATCCGGTTCGGTATTCACCTGGAACCACTTTATTAGCTGTCCGTCAGGCTCTTTGCCATCAGCAATGTCCTGCCACTGAATCTCCTGCCCGAATGTGGTTACCAGTTCCTGCGCGCCAAGGTTCTGAGAAAACAGAAATAACAAAGCAACGATTGAAATCAGAATTTTTCGCATTTTTTTACAAAACTTTAAAAATCTCAATGATTTTTCCGGTTTCAGGCTTTGCTCGGGACGCCGGCAACCGGAATCTCCTCCGGTATATCGGGAACAGGACCAAACACGTAGGTTTTTGGACCGAGATATAAATCTGAATTGAGCATCTCTTCCCAGGTTACATCCTTACCGGTGTACGCTGAAATTCTACCCATGATGGTGATGAGTGTGGAGTTCACCTGCGCTTCGGCATCACTGATTGGTTTGCCGGTGCGGATTGCAGTAACCAGATTGATATGCTCCTGAACAAAGGGATTGGTTACTTTCCATTTGGAGTCGGTGTCTCCCTCCTCCGGATGTGGGTATTCCCAAATGACATTTCCATTCAGGTCATAAATTTTACCTCCGGCATCCGCATAACCTTTGGTTCCGTTGATCTGTTCCACTTTTCCGTTTGTGCAGCCGTTGATCTGTCTTGCGGCACAATGCGTACGCATTCCATTATCATAAACGTATTCAATGCTGAAAAAATCGTACTGATCTCCGGTAACCCTGCGCTGACGGCCTCCCCAGCCGGATGCACGCACCGGATTTTTCCCGACATACCAGTTCATCACGTCAATTTCATGAATAAACTGTTCGGTGATATGGTCGCCGGAAAGCCAGCAGAAATTCACCCAGTTGCGCAGCATATACTCCAGATCGGTCCATTCCGGCTGACGATTTCTGTACCAGAGTGCGCCCCCGTTACGAATAATATTTGCTCCGGTGATTTCTCCAATTACCCCATTGGCAACCTGACGCCAGGTCTCCATATAGTCTTTCTGCACTCTGCGGATGGTACCGCTCACCATACTTAATCCGGCAGCTTCAGCTTTTTTTGCGGAAGCCATTACCGAACGTGCGCCCACCGGATCAACCGCAATCGGTTTTTCCATGAAAATGTGTTTTCTGGCATTCACTGCCGCTTCCACATGGGCAGGTCGGAAATGCGGAGGGGTGCAGAGCAGCACAACATCAACGCCGGAGTCAATTACTTTTTCAAAACTGTCGAATCCAAGGAAACAGTTTTCATCGGCGATTTCCACATTCTTTTCCTTCTTTAATTTGGCGCGGCAACTGTCAATTTTATCCTGAAAAACATCGCCTAAAGCGGTAATCTGCAGATTTGGACCGGCATCTAAAAAATTGATGGCTGCCCCGGTTCCGCGGCCTCCGCACCCAATGAGTCCGGCTTTGATAACTTTCCCGTCCGGCGCCTGATCAAGCAGTTCGGGAAGTAAAATTTCTTCTTTTTTGACAGATGGCCCTGAGCAGGCAGATAAAATACTGGCAACACCTAAGGAGCCTAAAGCAGTGGTTGTGATAAAGTTGCGACGATCAATACCCGGTTTTGACTTCATGATAATAAAATATTACAGATGATTAGAAATTTTTAAAAACAAAACATGGCTGCTAATGTATTAAAAAAAGCACTAAAAAGCGGAGAATCAAAAAATAAATCAACAATTAAATAGGATGCAGCAATCTGACAGGAGTTTTTCAAAAGATTAGAAGCCGGTATCGCCAGTCTCCTTATCTGAGCCTGAATATGTAAACAATCAGGCCAAATCTGGCACTAAAAAATTACCTGAATTGCATATCCCCGATAAAATCATGAACAAACATCAGCGCTGACTTAAATAAAATTCTATGAACAGCCTGACTTTTAGTCAGCTATACACAGGGAAAAATCACCCTTTGATTACAGCCAGCGGAGTGAGTTCCACAAGAATATCTACCAGGTCTTCCTGGTTTTTCATCACTTCAGCAATATTCTTGTATGCGCCGGGGGCTTCATCCAAATCGCGCGTAGTCCGGATGGCGTGAACAATCCCTTTTTTGTCAAGCCGCTTGATTTCATCTTCCAGAACCAGTTCGCGCATCGCCTGCCTGCGTCCCAAAACCCGGCCTGCACCGTGGGAGCAGCTGTGAAAACTTTCTGGATTCCCTTTCCCGCGAACAATATAGCTTTTTGTTCCCTGCGAGCCGGGAATTATGCCGGTCTCTCCTTCGCGGGCGCTGGTGGCGCCCTTGCGGTGAACAATTACGTTTGCCCCAAAATGATTTTCGCGGCGGGCATAATTGTGGGCGATATTGATAAAATTCATGGCCTCGAATTTTACTCCAAACGTGTCGCTGAATACCGATTGGATACGATCCATCATCAGCATCCTGTTGGCAAAGGCAAAATCGATGCAATACTGCATTTCTGCAAAATAATCCTGTGCTTCCTGTGTTTCAGTAGGCAAAAAGGCCAGATCAAGCTTTCTCTCCACGCATGAATACCATTTCCGATTGAGCTGAATCGCCAGTTTATTGTAATGCTCCGCCACTTTCAGCCCGATATTCCGGCTGCCCGAATGCACCATAATCCAGATGTGATTATCCGACCCTTTCTGGATTTCAATGAAATGGTTTCCGCCACCAAGCGTACCGATCTGTTTTGTCGCCGATTCAAATTCCTGCCACACAATGCCATTTTCAGGTATAGTTTCAATGGAGGGCATCAGTTTTTCATCCTGTGCTTTTTTGTGATGTTTAAATCCCAGCGGAACCAGTTGCCTGATACCCGACATGATCTGCCTGAGCATTTTGGCATCTATTTCATTCAACGAAGTTTTCACCGCACACATGCCACAACCAATATCAACCCCCACTGCATTGGGAATAATCACATCCTCTGTGGCAATCACTCCTCCGATTGGCATCCCGAAGCCCGGATGACAGTCGGGCATCAGCGCCACATGCCTGAAAACAAAGGGAAGGTTTGCAAGATTTTTCGCCTGTTCCAGTGCATTTTCATCAATATCGTCAAGCCACATTTTTATCGGGACTTTCACTCCCTTGCTGATCACCTGTTTCATAATTGTCCTGCTATTTTGGAGTAATATACTCATTTCGTGGAAAATTATTGCAATTCCCAAAAGAAGGTTTGAAAAACACAAAAAATTCAGTAATATTTACCAATTGATTTTAAACCGGAATTCAAATTTCAAAAACAGTTCACAATGAAAATAAAGTTTTCAACCCTCCTTTTTCTGATTAACTTACTCATGACCAACTACCTGGCAGCTCAGGAAGCCAGGATGACCTCCAATTTACGGACAAAGCCTTATTGGCAGGATGTCAATGTGGTTCAGGTGAATAAAGAACACCCGAGAACCCAGTTTATGACCTATGATAACAAATCGGATGCACTCAGCACACGATTTGAGGATAGCGATTATTACATTTCACTCAACGGCGATTGGAAATTCTATTTTGTGGACAGCTATAAGCAGCTTCCCGAAAATGTTACCGATTCAACAGTTTCATTAGCTGATTGGAAAGACATCAAAGTACCCGGAAACTGGGAGATACAAGGATTCGGAACCGCAATTTATGTGAATCATCCTTTCGAATTTGTGGAACGTGATCCTAAAACACGTTTCCCCAAAATGCCACAACCTTACCTTCCCGAAGAAAATCCGGTGGGTGTTTACCGCACAGAAATTGACATTCCCGAAAACTGGGACAACAGAGATATTTATTTGAGTATCGATGGTGCAAAGTCGGGTGTATATGTGTATGTAAATGGTAAAGAGGTGGGTTACAGTGAAGATTCCAAAACCAGCACCGAGTTTAAAATCAACAAATATGTAAATCCCGGAAAGAACTCGTTGGTGCTGAAGATTTTCCGTTGGAGCACAGGCTCATACCTTGAAGCTCAAGACTTTTGGCGTATCAGCGGTATCGAGCGCGATGT
>CAZVAD010000044.1:0-20386 GCA_964624645.1 uncultured Mariniphaga sp. | reverse complement strand
ACTTTTGCATTTGTCCGGATAAATCTGGATAAACCTTCTGAGCGGGAGCGCTCTCAACAGGAAATTGCCAGTGTGCTTTCAGCGGAATTAGGCAAAAAAACCAAAGCCAGGACAATTGTTGTGCAGCAGTCAACCTTTGGCGGAAGGCGTGCCAGACCGCCGATTCAGTACGTGCTGCAGGCGCCGACCATTGATAAGCTCAGGGAGGTTCTTCCGGAATTTATGGCCGAAGTGAACAGCAATCCTATATTTGTTATGCCCGATGTGAACCTGAAATTTACAAAACCGGAACTTCAGATTGAAATCAATCGCGACAAGGCCAATTTGCTGGGGGTTTCCACTTTGAATATCGGGCAAACGCTGCAACTTGCTCTGAGCGGCCAGCGGTTCGGGTATTTTATTATGAACGGAAAACAGTATCAGATTCTTGGAGAGCTTCACCGCCAGGACCGTAACAAACCGCTTGACCTGAAATCGCTTTATGTACGCAGCGATAACGGACAAATGGTGCAGTTGGACAATTTTGTGTCATTGAAAGAATCTACGGCGCCGCCGCAATTATACAGGTATAACCGGTTTGTTGCCGCCACCATTTCAGCCAACCTTGCCGATGGAAAAACAATCAGTGAAGGAATTGAGGAAATGGATAAAATTGCCAGCAAATTATTGGACGAAAGTTTCCGCACTGCGCTCGACGGTGATTCCAAAGACTTTATGGAGAGTTCGTCCAGCCTGATGTTTGCCTTTATTCTGGCTATAGTTCTCATTTTCCTTGTTCTGTCTGCGCAGTTTGAAAGTTTCAAAGACCCGGTTATTGTGATGATGACTGTGCCGCTGGCGCTCACCGGCGCACTGCTCTTTATGTGGTATTTTGGTGTTACCATGAATATTTTCAGTCAGATTGGAATCATCATGCTCATTGGTCTTGTAACAAAAAACGGAATTTTGATTGTTGAATTTGCCAATCAGAGAAAACTGGCAGGGATGAATAAGCTTGAAGCGATAAAATATGCTTCAGCCGCCCGGTTCCGGCCCATTCTTATGACCAGCCTTTCTACTATTTTAGGTATTCTGCCGCTTGCCATGGGATTGGGTGAAGGCGCCCAAAGCCGCGTTGCCATGGGGATTGCCGTTGTTGGTGGCCTGCTGATCTCCACATTCCTGACCCTTTATGTGGTGCCCGGCATTTACCTGTTAATTTCAAGTGAATTGAAAAATGATGTTGAAAATACACTTATTGCAGAGAAAAATGAGTAATCCTTTCAGAATCGGTTTTTTTGTTTCAGCCCTGTGCATTTTATTGTTTTCGGGGAATGTTTATGCTCAGGAAATTTATGACCTGAGCAGGTGCATTGTTACCGGACTGGAGCAAAATTTTTCGGTGAAAGTTGCCCGGAATCAGGAAGAAATTTCAGAAAATAACTATAGCCGCGGAAATGCGGGTTTTCTTCCAACCGTTACCACCACCAACAGATACGGAGGAAACGTTACTTCGACCACACAAAACATGAACGACGGTTCGCAAAGGAGATCAAGCGGAATCCATAACCCTACGGGCTCTGTGGCATTGAATCTTGACATGACGCTGTTTCGCGGCTTCAATGTTCAAACCACTTATCAGAAATTGAGCGAATTGAAACAAATGGGTGAACTGAGCACGCAGATGTCAATGGAAAATCTTGTAGCTCAAATAGTTTCGGAGTATTATTTTCTGATTCAGCAGTTGAACTATTTCAACAATATGAAATATGCCGTTTCGCTTTCGCGCGAGAGGGTGCGTATTGATGAAGAGCGCTATTTGCTTGGCGCTTCCTCCAAGCTCGAATTGTTGCAGTCCATTGTCTATCTGAATGCCGACAGCTCCCGGCTGGCAAGGCAGAATGAAGCCATTCTGGAGTCTCAGGTGCGGTTAAAAAAACTGATGGCTCTGGACAGCCTGGAAGCCGATATTTTGCTCGGGGACACTGCTATTGTCTTCAATCCGAATCTTTCTTATGATGTGTTGTTGGGGTCCACAAATACTTTCAATACCGGATTGCAGATAGCAAAAAAGAGCCACCAGATTTCCGAGCTTGACTATAAAATAATCGCTTCACGCTCCTATCCGTACCTCACTTTTTCTTCGGGTTACAATCATGCATACCGGGGCTACGGAACCGGAACGATAAGCGATTACGGAGAGCTTGCGCTGGCCAACCAGCTGACCGGGACATTTAACTACGGGGTAACGCTTGGCATGGATATTTTCAACGGTTTCAACCGGCGGCGCGAAAAAACGAATGCGTTGATTGAAGTGGAGAACCGCATGTTTCAGTTTCAGGATATAGCGCAGGATATCAAAGCCCAGCTTCTCACGGTTTACTTCGCCTATGAAAACAACCTCCGGCTTGTGCAGATGGAAGAGCAGAACCTGGACGTAGCCCGCGAAAACCTTGAAATTGCACTGGAGCGATACCGTCTGGGCGCCTTGTCGGGGCTTGAACTGCGCGAAGTTCAGAAAAGCCTGCTTGATGCGGAAGAACGGCTTATCTCCGTGAAGTTTCAGACCAAACTGGCTGAAATATCATTGTTGCAAATTGCCGGAAAAATCATGGATTACGCATAGATTCCGTGTGGACAGCGGGAATGCTGCCCGAAGGATTCATTATTTCTTCAATCTTATTTTTGTTCATTTCTGCAGGCATAAAATGAAAATTTTGTGTAAATGCGTCAAAGAAATAGTAATTTAGCTGCGCATTTACCGAAAATATCTTCATGCAAATATTTGATTTCAAAACAGTTGTGATTGGCAGCGGACTTGCGGGTCTTGCTGCGGCGCTTCATGCTTCCGGTCATGGTTCTGTGGCTGTGGTCACAAAATCTGATCTTGATACCAGCAACTCCTACTTTGCGCAAGGCGGGATTGCCGCAGCTATCGGTAAAAACGATTCCCCCGAATTGCACATGATGGATACAATCACTGCGGGACGCGGGATTTGCGATGAAGATGCCGTCAGATTTCTGGTGAATGAAGGCAAAAAAAGAGTGCTGGAGCTGATTGACGCCGGAATGAAATTTGACCACAAAAACGGCAATCTGGTTTTAGGGCTGGAAGGCGTGCACAGCAGACGCCGTATTTTGCATGCAGGCGGCGATGGAACCGGAAGAAAACTCACACAGTTTGTGCTTGGAAAAGTTAAGGAACAAAAAAGCATCACCTCTTTTGAATATACTGCGGCGCTGAAGCTACTGACAAACAACGGACGAATTGCCGGTGTTCAGGCTCTGGATTTCCGAACGGGCAAGAATGTGATTTTCAGGACAAATGCTGTAATTCTGGCTACCGGAGGGTTGTCCAGAATATATACACGCTCAACCAATCCGCACACCGCAACCGGCGACGGAATTGCCCTTGCCTGGGAAGCCGGTGCTCAGATTGCCGATCTGGAGTTTGTGCAGTTTCACCCATCGGCGCTCTATATTCCGGGAGAGGATGCCTACCTGATCAGCGAAGCGGTGAGGGGCGAAGGAGCCTGGCTGCTTAATGATGCCGGGGAAAGATTTATGGAAAGTATCCATCCGCTGGCAGAGCTTGCCCCGCGTGATGTGGTGGCTTACAATATCTACAGGCAGATTCAGCTTTCCGGAAAAGGGTTTGTCTATTTGTCGTTAAAACACCTGAACGAGGAAAAAATTAAAACCAGATTTAAAAATATAGACATCAATCTGAATGCCCGCGGAATTGACATGGCCAAAGATTTGATCCCGGTAGCGCCCGCAGCGCATTATATGATTGGAGGCGTTCGCACAAACCTGGATGCAGAAACAAATATTCCCGGATTGTTTGTTTGCGGTGAAGCAGCATCTACCGGCGCAATGGGAGCCAACCGGTTAGCCAGTAATTCACTGCTGGAGTGCCTTGTTTTTGGGAAAAAAGCCAGCCAGTCTGCGGCAAAATTAAATTTCCCGCAGAATGATCTTCCGGAAACAAAACCGGTTTTATTGAATCCCGAAACTGAAAATCTCTTTTTGGAGGTTCAGAATGAAATTTCGGGACAGATGTCCAAAAATCTTGGTATTGTGCGAAACAGAGAGGGACTTGAGAAAGCTGCCGGAAAATTTGAGCAGATTAAAGAGCAATTCCGGGAGATTCAAAGCGACTACAATCGCCTGAAAATAAGAAATCATGCCGCCGTTTGCAGTTTGATTGCCCGTTCGGCATTAATACGAAATGAAACCAGAGGGAGTCACATACGTACTGATTTTCCGGAGGAAAGCCAGGCTTTTGAAAAACATATTATTCAACAAAAAAATAAAGATATCTTTTTTGAAAACGTGAGGAGAGAAAAGTTATGGATGCAAAAACATTAGAATCAGCAGAAATTTTATTCAATCTGGCCTATGCCGAAGATGTTGGCGATGGCGATATTACCACCAACAATTTAGTGCCCCCGGACATTAAGAGAACCGCCGTATTGGTTGCAAAGGAAGAGGGGGTGATAGCAGGCTTGCCTGTTGCTGAAATGGTTTTCAGAAAATTTGACCAGGAAATTGAGTGGAAAGAACTTAAGCCTGACGGAAGCAAGGTGCAGCCGGGCGATATAATTGTTGAATTCAAGGGAAACTACAGGGCCTTGCTCACTGGTGAACGTAAGGCGCTGAACTTTCTACAACGCATGTCGGGAATTGCCACGTTTGCCAGCAAGTGCATGAAGGAGCTCAACGGACACAACGTACAGATTATGGATACCCGCAAAACGCTGCCCGGATACAGATACCTTGACAAATATGCCGTCCGTATGGGTGGAGCATCAAACCACCGTTTCGGACTCTATGACATGGTGATGATAAAGGACAACCACATTCAGACTGCCGGAGGAATTCAAAAGGCGGTGGATGCCATTCGCACCAACATACCCCACGGGATGAAAATTGAAGTGGAAACAACCAATCTTGATGAAGTTCAGCAGGCTCTGGACGCCAAAGCCGATATCATCATGCTGGATAACATGAATTCCAAAATGATGAAGGATGCAGTGCAGTTGATTAACCGGCGTGCAAAAATTGAAGCGTCGGGAAATATGACTCTGAAACGAATAGGCAAAGTCGCATCCACCGGGGTTGACTATATTTCCATCGGGGCGCTGACGCACTCGGTTTCTGCCCTTGATATAGCCCAGCGGATTATTGATTGATGAACCTGATTGTTGACATAGGAAATACCCGCACAAAATATTCCATTTTTGATCAGGGCGAAGAGGTTTTTGCAGAATCTGTCCGTGAGCTTTTTATTTCCCATGTCGAAAATCTGTTTCGTACTTTTCCGCTATTGAACAATGTAATCCTTTCTACCGTAAAGGATTATCCTTCCGGACTGAAACAATACCTCCGGGAAAAGTTTAGCCTGTTCATTGAGTTGGATGAAAACACTCCGCTTCCCATCAAAAATTGCTACACTTCAAAAGAAACACTTGGGAAAGACAGGCTTGCGGCTGTAACCGGAGCATTTCACCTTTTCCCCGGCACAAATAATTTAGTGATTGATGCAGGAACAGCCATTACATACGACGTGATAAATCAAGAGGGGCAGTATGAAGGAGGAAACATCTCTCCGGGCATTGACCTGCGATTCCGGGCATTGAGCCAGTTCACCGGACGGCTCCCGTTGGTGGAAAAAAAGGATTTTGACCGGCTGATCGGGCAAACCACGGCTGAAGCCATTCTTGCCGGTGTGCAACACGGGGTTCTTTTTGAAGTTGACCGGGCAATTGATACGTTTAAAGAGACCTATAAAAATTTAAATGTAATTATTACGGGTGGTGATGCTATTTTTTTTGATAAGAAATTAAAAAATTCTTTCTTTGTACGTTCCAATTTAGTTGCCATCGGTTTAAACCGCATATTAGAATATAATGGGGGGAATTAGAAGTTTGATTTTGTTTGCCGGACTGTTTTTTTTGCCGGCTTTATTGTTTGCACAATTTAATAATAATACCAGTTCACCGTATTCACGGTTTGGAATTGGTGATCTTCAGCCCTATAGCTTTGGCAGGACTGTCGCTATGGGGGGAGCTTCCCTCGCAAGCAGAAACGGCCAGCAGATTAATCTTGCCAATCCGGCATCATATACAGCCGTCGATTCTCTGGGGTTTATGTTCGAATTTGGTATAATTGCAAAGTTTGCCAACTACAGCACCGACATTGCCAGCCACAACGTCAACGATGTCAATTTCAGGTATTTTGCCATGAATTTTCAAATCACAAACTGGATGGCCACTTCATTGGGGCTTACTCCTTATTCTGATGTGGGGTATGATGTGATTGTAAATGATAAAGTTGAAAATGCAGGCGACATACTGCACCGGTACTCCGGGGAGGGTTCTTTGTCCAGAGCTTATCTGGGATTTGCAGTGCAGCCGGTGAAAAATATTTCAGTAGGTGCAAATCTGAATTACCTGTTTGGATTGTTAAACCGCAATTCCAATACTTTTTTTCGCAGCGGTCAGGATTTTTACGACAACTCCAAATATGAATCAATACGATTGCGTGACTTTAGTCTGGGGCTTGGCGCCCAGGCCACTCTGCCGTTGAAAAACAACCAGAAAATAAACTTTGGCGTAGTGCTCGATAACAAGCCAAAATATACGGGCTTCTCTTCAAATATAACTCAAAAGATTCTGAGTGTGGAAGTTTCCGGCGGAAACCGCCGCACGGATAGCGACACCATTAATTATCACAATCAGGAAAGAAGCGCCATTGAATTTCCGCTGTCTCTTGGTTTTGGATTGTCTTATGTGAAAACAAACAGGCTGGAAGTGAATGCCGATTATTACATGCAATCCTGGTCAAAAGCGCGCTTTTTTGGAGAAACGAACCCAATTTTAACAGATTTGGATAAATTTGCAGTTGGTGCAGAATGGATTCCCGATAAATTTTCCATACGCAGTTTTTTAAACCGTATAGCTTATCGTGCAGGGGCAAAATATGAGAATTCATACCTAATGCTTGGCGACCAGCAGATTAAGGATTTTGGCATAACATTTGGAGTTGGATTGCCAATTTATCGTTCTAATTCAACAATCAATGTGTCGGCCGAATTGGGAAGAAAAGGAACGAAACGCAACAACTTGGTTCTTGAAAATTATGCGAAATTAAACTTGAGTGTTAATTTATATGATCTGTGGTTTATTAAACGCAGATTTGATTAAAAAAGAAGGATGTGAAATTTATAAAAAAGTATAAAACTATGAAAACATTTGTACGCATATCACTCATTGTAGCCTTTCTGGTGGTTGCTGCCGCAACCGCGCAGGCTCAAAGGGTTGTTGAAGGCACTGTTTACCGCGAGGGAAAACCTGCGGCGGGAATTACTGTTGAAGTACATCGCGGCGGCTCGATGATGACCAGCTTCGACGGAAAATATGAACTGACCGGCGATGCAAAATCAAAATGGATTCGTTTCACGTTTCTCAATGAATCAAAGCGGGTTGATCTCCCGGCAGATACCGGCGCCCCGTTCGATTATGCATTTGACGGAAACCTCCCGGGAGAAGAAGACAATAATGTTGCCTCAGGCGATGTGGTATTGAAATCGGCAGAAGAGTTAATCCGGGATCAAAACAGGGATTTTATGAATGAGCTGACGCTTTATAATGAGTTTTATAAGCAGGAAAACTACAAATCAGCTCTCCCCCACTGGAAAAATATTTATCAGAAATATCCAAAATCCACGCTGAATATCTATATCCACGGTGCAAATATTTATGAAAATTTCATTGTGCAGGCGACAACTCCTGAAGAGAAGAATAAAAACATCGACGAATTGATGAAGCTTTATGACAAAAGGATTAAATATTTTGGCGATAAAGGATATGTTCTGGGCAGAAAAGCAAATCACTGGCTCAAATATAAACTGGAAGTAGAAAAAGAACAGGATAACAATAACGGGGCTTTAGCCGATATTCTGAAAAAAGGGTACGACTGGTTAGACGAGTCAATTACCGAAAAAGGGAATGATACGGAAATGCCGGTGATTGTTCTGCTAATGCAAACATCCAGCTCTCTTTTCAAGTTGGGCGAATTGCCCAAGGAGACCGTTGTCAGAAACTACGACCTCTGTAATAATGTATTGAATGCCAGACTTGATAAGAGCGAGGATCAGGAAGAAGCTAAAAACATTGCAGAACTGCAGGGGTATCTTGAAGATATTTTCGGAAAATCAGGAGCAGCTGATTGCGAAGCGCTCGTGAATATTTTTACGCCTCAGTATGAAGAGAACCAAAATGATATTGAGTTCATAAAAAACATGCTTCGCAGGCTGGGAAGCGCCAATTGCGATGAAACACCTCTGTTTTCCGATGCCACGGAAAAGCTTTATGAACTGGAGCCATCTGCCGAAGCTGCATTTAACATGGCGCGTCGCTTTCTGAAAAGGGACGATGCCGAAAGAGCCAAAAATTATTACATGCAGGCCATGGAGCAGGAAACTGACAAAGAGCTTCTTTCAAAATATTACTATGAATATGCCCTGTTTGTTTTTGCAAAGGAACATGCCCTGCAGGAAGCGCGCAATTTTGCAAAAAAAGCGCTGGAAGCCAGGCCAAATTATTGTGAAGCGTTGATACTTATTGGTGATATTTACGCTGCATCCAGCAGAAATTTCGGGCAGGATGATTTTGAAAGATCATCTGTCTTTTGGGTAGCGGTTGACTATTACGAACGTGCACGTTCAAATCCTGATTGCGCAGTTGACGCATCAAAAAAAGCCAATGACTACCGCAAATACTTCCCCAGCAAGGAAGAAGCTTTCTTCCGCAGCCTGCAGGAGGGACAAACCTACAAAGTGGGAGGCTGGATCAATGAAAACACAAAAATCAGATTCTAAGAATTTCAAAATATTTCGAATTATAAGAGTTGCAGCCCTTCTCTCAGGGGCTGCTTTTCTTTTCTATGCCTGCGAAAGCAACATTGAAAAAATTCAGGCTTTCAGCTCGCCCGAAGACCTTCCAACAGTAGAAGCTTCTTCATTTGAAACCATGTTCACTGACAGCGGCGAGGTTCGATTTTCAATCAAAGCGCCAAAACTGCTCCGGTACGAAGGCGATGGCAAACCTTACGTCGAATTTCCACAAGGGATTGAACTGATCAAATATGATGAAAATCATCAGATCATTTCAAGCATTACGGCAAATTATGCCAAACAGTTTGAGAAGGAAGACCGCTGGGAAGCAAAAAATAATGTGATTGCAACCAATGCGCAGGGAGATACGCTAAAAACCGAGCATCTCATCTGGGAAGAGAAAGAGGAGAGGATTCATACGGAAGAATTTGTTCGCATTATCCGTGCAGACCAAATCATAAGCGGCATCGGGTTTCAGTCCGACCAATCGTTGCAAAACTGGAGAATTAAAAATCCACGGGGTACGATATATATTACCATGGAAACAAATTCCCACGAAATGCCGGCAGACTCTGCCGGAGAACCACGAGAAACAAAGTTGCGCCCCATTCGTGAACAAGGCGTACTGGATATCGGAAATTGAAACCGCATTTCGTCAATTCTTACTTTAATGTAAAAGAAAAGATATTTAAACAGCATAAAATAGCTGACAAATAACAGCTATAATAAAATATATCAACTGGATTATCAGCAGGTTATGCAACAAGATATAAAATATTTCAGCAGAAAATTAAATTTTATCGATTCTTTTGAAAATTACTATCTTCGTAGCCTCAAAAAATAAATAAAAATTTACATTAAAAGAACTGTAAATCAATGGCAACGTTACAAACGATTCGTACAAAGGCAGGAGTACTGGTAGCAATAGTTATCGGCATATCATTAGCTGCTTTCATTCTTGGCGACATGTTTCAGGGAGGAAGCTCAATTTTTCAGGGTAACCGGATGAAAATCGGAGAGGTAAACGGGGAAACAATTCTCTATCCCGAGTTTCACCAACAAGTAGAGCGACTGGGTGATATATACAGAATGAACACCCAGCAAAATCAGTTGGATGAAGATACCTGGGTTCAGATTCGTGAGCAGACCTGGCAGACCATAATCCGCGACCAGGTGATGGATGACGTCTATAAAAAATTGGGAGTTGCTGTCAGTGATGATGAATTTTTCGACATGCTGCAGGGAACAAACCTTCACCCCATTGTGCAGCAGCTTTTCCGGAATCCCAATACCGGGCAGGTTGACCGCGGCGCTGTGGTGGAATTTCTCAGGAACCTTGAAACCGGAGTCGCTCCCGAGCAGCGCCAGTATTGGCTCTATATCGAAAATCAGATTGCCGAAGACCGGATTCAGAGCAAGTACAATAACCTGGTGGCAAAGGGGATTTATGTTACAACTCCCGAAGCCGAAAACAGCCTGAATTCAAAGAACAGGCAGGTAAATTTCGAGTATGTCATGCTGAATCACAATACAGTTGCTGACAGTCAGGTTGTTGCTACAGACAAGGAATTAAGGGATTATTACAATAAAAACCAGGATTTATACAAACAGGAAAAATTGCGTCAGATTGATTACATCACTTTCCCAGTGGTTCCTTCAAAACAAGATTTTGAACACACCGAGAAATGGATTAATGATATTGTTTCGGATTTTGCATCCGCCGCTGACGATGCCAGTTTTGTGAATTCAAATTCCGATATCAACTTCGATGACACCTGGCACAAACAATCCGATCTGCAGGAAGATATTGCCGCGTGGATTTTTGAAACCGGCGCAGAAGAAGGCAGTTTGTTCGGCCCCTATTTCGAAGAAGATTCCTACAGGCTGGCAAAGCTTCACGCAGTGAAAATGTTGCCTGACTCTGTTGAGGCAAGGCATATTCTGCTTCAGGTAGAAACACAGGAAGACCTTTTTGAAAAACAAGCTCTGGCAGACAGCCTTAAAAAGGCTATTGAAAGCGGCAGCAATTTTGCCGAACTGGCTATGCAGTATTCCACAGATCAAGGCTCGGCAATTCAGGGAGGCGAGTTAGGCTGGTTTGGCCGTGGCATGATGGTGAAGCCCTTTGAAGAAGCCGCATTCAACAATAAGGTGAAGGAGGTGACGATTGTGAATTCCCAGTTTGGCATTCACATTGTTCAGACCACCGCCCGGGGCAAGGAATCAAAGCAGGTGCAGGTGGCAACGCTCATTAGAAATGTTACACCGGGAACCCAGACCTATCAGAAAATTTATGCCCAGGCCAGTGAGTTTGCCGGAAAAAATCTGACCAAGGCAGATTTTGATGCTGCCGTAACAGAGCAGAATCTGGAAAAGAAGAGCGCATCTGTAAGGGAAAATGACCGGCGTATTGCTAACCTGGATAATTCGCGCACACTTGTCAGGGCTGCCTTTACATCAAAAGTGAATACCATCGTTCAGGATACACAAGGCTCCACGATCTTTGATTTCGGGGATAATTTTGTTATTGCCACACTGGTGTCGGCTACCGAAGAGGGAGTAGCCAGTTTTGAGAGTGTCAGAACCCGTGTGGAGCTTGCTGTTTTAAAAGAAAAGAAAGCAAAGTTCCTGATTGAAAAGGCAAAAAGTGCGATGGAAGGGAAAACCGACTTAGATGCCATTGCCGCTGAGTTGGGAACCACCGTTAAAGATGCTTCAAACATAAATTTCACATCATTTCAGATTCCGGGTGCAGGCATGGAGCCTAAAGTAGTCGGAGCTGTTACCAGCTGCGAACCGGATAAAATATCAGAGCCTGTTGCCGGAAATAACGGCGTTTACATTGTGAAGGTAACTTCTGCCAGCAACGGTGCCAGCCAGGACATTGATGCTGAAAAAGAGAGGCTGACCCAAAGTGTATTTTCCCGGGCGGTATCTCAGGCTTATGGCGCCTATCGTGAAAAGGCAAATATTAAAGACCAACGGTCAAAATTCTATTAAAATTTTAAACACACAATGGCTGATTATCAAAAAGCATTGCTGATCATCCTCGACGGATGGGGAATCGGTGATGGAACAAAACGTGATATCGTATCGCAGGCGCCGACTCCTTTCATGGATTCGCTGCTTGAAAAATATCCCCACGCTCAACTGCTTGCTTCCGGAGAAAATGTAGGTCTGCCCGACGGCCAGATGGGAAACTCTGAAGTCGGCCACCTGAATATTGGCGCCGGACGGGTACTTTACCAGGATATGGTGAAAATTACCCGCGCAATCAAGGACAAATCACTTTGGGAGAATCCCCAGATTGTAAAAGCATACACCTACGCCAGGGAAAAGAATAAAAAAGTCCATCTGATCGGGCTGATCGGCCCCGGCGGAGTACATGCACTCAGCTCCCACATGGTTGCGCTGAGCCGGATTGCCACCGACATGGGGCTGAAAGATATTTTCATTCACGGCTTAACGGACGGACGCGATACCGACCCCCACTCGGGCTATGGTTTTGTTGAAACGGATCTGAAAGCACTGGAAGGAACCAATGCACGTTTTGCTTCGCTCATCGGACGCTATTACGGCATGGACCGCGACAAAAATTACGACCGCCTGAAGCTGGCCTACGATCTTTACACCACAGGAAAAGGAGAAAAAGCCACCGATATTTTAGCGGCAATCCAAAAATCTTATGACAACGGGGTAACCGATGAGTTCCTAAAACCCGTCGTCATGGTGGATGAAAACGGCGAACCACTGGCTAAGATTGAAGAAGGCGATGTGGTGATTTGTTTCAACTTCCGCACCGACCGGCTTCGCCAGACCACCATTGCGTTTACGCAACAGAATCTTCCTGAATACGGAATGCAGACCATGGATTTGCAGTGGTACACCATGACCAATTACAAAGCTGATTTCGAAGGAATAAATGTTATTTTTGATAAGGATAACGTAACCAATACCATGGGGCAGATTGTTGAAAATGCCGGACTGAAACAAATCCGGATTGCTGAAACCGAAAAATATGCCCACGTTACTTTCTTTTTCAGCGGTGGCCGCGAAGAACCGTTTAACGGGGAAGAGCGCATTTTGATCCAGTCGCCGAGAGTGCCCACCTACGATCTTCAGCCGGAAATGTCTGCTCCGAAAATCAAGGATGCCATTGTGCCCAAGCTGAAAAACGGAGAAGCCGATTTTGTTTGTCTCAATTTTGCAAACGGCGATATGGTTGGTCACACGGGTGTTTATGAAGCGATCTGGAAAGCTGTGGAGGCAGTGGATCAGTGCGCAAAAGAAGTGGTTGAGGCAGCGCTCGAAGGAAACTACAACATTTTGGTCATTGCCGACCACGGAAACGCAGATAATGCACTGAATGAGGATGGTTCTGCAAATACTGCACATTCCCTGAATCCCGTTCCCTGCATCTATGTGAGCAACAACAGAACTGATGTGAAAATTGAAAACGGTATTCTGGCAGACGTTGCGCCCACGCTTTTACATTTAATGGGACTTGAAGTTCCTGCTGAAATGACAGGAAAAAATCTTATCCATGATTGAAATTGGACGGGCAATCATCAGCCGTGAAATATTTGACAACTATTTTGTTTGCGATCTGCTGAAATGCAAAGGCGCCTGTTGTGTTGAAGGGGAATCAGGCGCTCCCATCACTCCGGAGGAAGCCAGAATCATTGAGGAAGAGTATCCGGCTTTTCAGGAGTATCTGCCGGAAAAGCATCGCCGGGAAATTCAGAAGCAGGGGTTTTCGCTTATTGACCATGATGGCGATCTGGTAACTCCACTTGTGGGTGAACAGCAATGCGTTTACTCATTTTACGATGAAAAGGGGATTGTGAAGTGTGCCATCGAAAAAGCTTACCTGGAGAAGAAAACGCATTTCAGAAAACCGATTTCCTGCCATCTTTTCCCTATCCGAATTGGAGAGCACAAGAATTTTGACGCTTTAAACTATCAGCAAATCAATATCTGCAAACCAGCCCGCAGCTGCGGGAAATCACTTGATGTAAAACTCTATGAGTTTCTCAGGGAGCCGTTGACCAGAAAATATGGCAAAGAGTGGTATGAGGAATTAAAAGTTGCAGCAGAATACTTCGACACTACAACACCTTGATTTTTATATTCCGGAACATGCTTAACCCGCCGTGGTCCTGCAGTCCGATATGCCCGGTTTTTGATACGCCGTAATATGGCATGTCCTTCCACTTGCTGTTTTCTTTCAATGCTTTCCATTCATCGCTCCAAAGCTCATATTCAACCACTTTTTTTCCGTTCAGCCAGTGTTCAACATGGGGTCCACTGACAAGAATACGGGTTTTATTCCATTCGTCAAGCGGCATCACCCGGGCATTCTGAGGGGCATGCATATCGTAATTGGCGCCTGAATACTGACTGTCTTTAAGCTTTGTTGGCCAACCATGGTCGTCAATGAGCTGGTACTCCGGCCCGGACTCATAGATTGCATCCACAATGCCCTCCTGGCAATGAAAAAAGATACCGGAATTGCTTTCAGGAGCCACTTTCCATTCCAGCCTGAGCTCAAAATTCTGAAATTCCTTTTTTGTGATAATATCGCCGCCATGATCGGAACCAACGCCTGAATTGTGCAAAACACCATCAATAATCTCCCAACCGGTAACTTCCCCGCCATTGAACGTTTTCCAGTTTTTTAGTGAATGGCCGTCAAACAGCAGCTCCCAGCCATCGGCAATTTCTTTTTTTGTGAGTGTATTGATTGGATGTTCCTTAGGTGCACAGACCGATAAAATCAAAAAAAGCACAGGAAATGCAAAATAAATCAGGTGTTTCATTTTTCCGGTTTTAATTTCAGGCTAAAAATAGCGAATTTCCAGTATTTATTCAAGCGACTGAATATTTATTGCAGTAAAGTCCCTATTTGAACATTATTCCACATAAGCAATCGCTTTAGAGCAAAAATTATTCTATTTTTATTCGGTTTTCAAAAATGAAAACACAAAGTCAAAATTCAAAAAAACTAAAAATGCATATTCACAATTCCAAAACAGCTTTATTCCGGTTAGAAACACTTTTCTTTTTTGTCTTTCTGATCATTTTATCAGGCTGCAACAGCAGATTCAACAAAACGGATTACTCTACGCTGGATGGCGGAGATGCAAAATGGTTGACAGACAGTGAAGCTCTTCCGGGAAACGACTCCCTTTTTTATCAGGATGATCCGGCGCCACTTTTCAGGAAAGAATTCAGTCCGGACGGAGAATTGAAGTCAGCGAAGTTGCTGATTACGGCAGCCGGCTATTACAAAGCATCAATCAATGGCAAAAGGGTAGGCGATAATTTTCTTGATCCGGCATGGACAGACTTCAGCAAGCGAATTTATTATGCTCAATATGACATCACTGAAATGGTTTCTGGCGGGAAGAATTGCATTGGCGTTACGCTTGGCAACGGTTTTTATAATCCGCTGCCCTTGCGCATGTGGGGTAAACGTAACATGCGAGATGTATTAAAGACCGGAAGGCCTGGATTTATTGCAAAAATAGTTTTGGAGTACAAAAATGGGAAGCACGAAGAAATTACCACCAACGAAACATGGAAATATGCCGGCGGGCCTTTGCTGAAAAACAATGTTTACCTGGGGGAGGTATATGATGCCGGAAGAGAGATTTCCGGATGGGATCAGCCGGATTTTAACGATGCTTCATGGAATCCGTCAATTGTTTCTGAAGGGCCGGGAGGCAGCTTGCAGAAAGCTTTTTTTCCGGGAATTCAGATACGGAAAATTATTCGTCCTGAAAAGATTTATTCTCCCGGGCAGGACTTATTTATTGCGGATATGGGCGTTAATTTCACAGGCACTTACCGGATAAAACTAAGGGGGAAGCCCGGAGATTCTATTGTTTTCAGGTTTGGAGAAAGAATTTATCCTGATGGGAAACTGAATCCGATGACTGCTGTTTGCGGGCAAATCAAAAGAAGCGGAATGGGAGGTCCCTTTGCGCCGGATACTGCCTGGCAAACAGACACTTATATTTTCGGAAATGAACCTGAGGCCTGGTTTCAGCCCGAGTTCACTTTTCATACCTACCGGTACATGGAAATTTCAGGATTGAAACAAATGCCTGAGCTTCATGATATTGAAGGATTGTTTCTGAATACAAATGTAGCTTCCGGTAATCAGTTTTTTTCATCAAATGAACTGTTGAATGCAATTCAGGATGCTACACAACGCACTTTTCTGGCCAATCTGATTGGCGTGCAATCCGACTGTGCAGCGCGTGAAAAATTTGGATACGGCGGAGACCTGAATGCGGTCAGCGAAGCATTCATCTGCAACTACGACATGAAAACGTTTTATCAGAAAACCATATATGACTGGATAGATGCCATGAATGATACCGGTTTTGTGGATACTGCCCCGTTTGTTGGGATTGAATATTGCGGATTAAGCTGGGAATCAGCTTTCCTGATTACGCAGTATTATCTGTGGCTATATTATAACGACCTTGAGTTCGTCAGAGAAATGTATGAAACAAACAATAAATGGATGGATAAATCGGCGCATCTTCATCCTGACGGGTGGGTTGATTTTGGATTAGGAGACCACGAATCCCTGATTCCTGTTCCGGTGGAACTTACGGGAACAGCACATTATCTGTTTTGTGCAGAAGTTATGCAAAAATTTGCATCGTTGCTGGACGATACTTTAAAAGAGGAGCAATATATGCAGTTGGCTGAAAAAATCAGGAAGCGCCTGAAAGAGGAGTTTTGGGATAAACCATATACCAGAGAAATTAATCGCCAGACTCTTTATTCAACGCTGCTTTATTACAATGTGATTCCGGAGGAGGAAATTCCGGCTGCGGTTGATTCCTTACTGGCTGCTGTTCAGCAGGCCCCGGCAGGCCATTTTGTTACAGGTATTTTTGGCACCAAACACATTCTGGAAGTTTTGTCAAAATATGTTTCTCCCGAAAAAGTGTATCAGATTGTGAACAGCCGGGAGTTTCCCGGCTGGGGTTTTATGATAGACAGCGGCGCAACAACCATTTGGGAGACCTGGAAAGAGAGCGATAATATCTATTCCAATTGCCACCCCATGTTTGGCAGCGTTACGGAGTGGTTTTTCCGGTGGCTTGGCGGAATACGCCCCGATCCGGAGAATCCCGGTTTTGAGAAGTTTATTTTGGCGCCTTCCGTGCCTCAAGACCTCGAATATATACATACCGTTTACCATTCTCCCTTCGGACAAATTATTTCAAGCTGGAAGAAAAACGATTTGCAGGTAATCTATGAATTTGAAATCCCTGCAGGCTCAACGGCATTAGTCCGCCTTAAAAAAGAGCCGGCAGAACAGATTCAGTTAAGTGCTGTCTCAGACCCGTCATTTAATCCGGGAACAGTGCATGGATTGCAAACCGGAACGTTTAATCTGACAGCCGGAAAATACCTGATTGTCGTGCAATAGGCCTAACTGTCAACTTTGCATTTGCAAATAATATTTTATTTTGTCCTATTTATTTTACTGACTAAGTTGTTTATCTTTGCTGAAATTGGTAGTCATTGCATAAACCCATGAAAGGAAACGATATTTCAATACTTTGGAAAAGTTTTCTTGCAGGTGATAAAGAAGCTTTCGCGCACTTTTACAATCTGCATGTAAATGCGCTTTACAGCTATGGGATCAAGCTTTGCACTGATGACGATATCGTGAAAGACGCCATTCAGGAGGTTTTTCTTGATCTTTTTATGAAGCGGAGCAAAAACAAAAGCGATCCGGAAAATCTTCGTTTTTATCTGATATTGGCGCTGAAACGCAATATCATCAAGAAATTGCAGCGTAACCGCAAACATATAAGCGCGGAAGAATGCGAGCTGAATTTCGAGCCGGAATACAGTATTGAATCCGCAATTATTCAAACGGAAAAAGAGCTGGAGATGAACCGCCAGGTGCGTGAAATGCTGGAACACCTTCCGCCCGGACAAAAGGAGGTGCTGTATCTGCGCTATAATCTCTCCATGGAATACGAGGAAATTTCACAGTTGATGGAAATATCTGTTGAGTCGGCCCGGAAACAGGTATATCGGGCGCTGAAGGCAATTCGTGAAAAATATGGTAATGCGGGGGATGGAACATGGGTAACACGGACAATCACAGGTTTCTTTGCCACTAAGACACCAGGACACTAAGGTTTTAATTCTGAATAAGGTTTGCCGTGCAATTATTTGGTTTAGTGACACTTAAGACCTTGTTTCTTTTTTTGCAACCTCAGCAACATGCTGTAAACAAACAGACCAAAAACCTTATAACCTCCTGTGTTTGTAAAATACATGGGTTTTGCCACAAAGACACGAAGGCACAAAGAATGCACCAAGGTCGGGGAAGCGAGACTCGTCCCTCCCGAAGGCTTTCGGGAATGTCAGGGGGATTGGGAGTAACATTTCCATTGAAACCAATCAGCTGATGATCTGTAATTTAAACCTTGAAGGTTTTTAAAACCTTCAAGGTTTGGGACAAAAGAACCATTTGGCCAGGATTGTAACAGATTTATAAAATCAGAAATATATCCGGATATTCATTTAATAATTTTTCCATTGAGTGGATTTTTTTTAAAATAAAGTTGAAAAAACTGTCCATATTTCAAATGCTGGATTCCTTTTAGTGTAGTGAGATAAAATTTCAATGAAAAATATCAGCAAATATCTTGAAGATCCGCGATTCATTCAATGGGTATTCAGCCCCGAAGATGAGCTCAATGAGTGGTGGACAACATTTCAGACAGACAATCCTCCTGAAAAGGAAAATATTCTGCTGGCACGCAGAATTCTCCATAAACTTCGCACAACTGACAAAGAACTTTCAGAGAATGAAAAAATAATTCTTTTTGCTCAGATTCTGCAGCAGATTGAAGCACGGCAGGGAGCTAAAAAAACACGGAGAATTTTCACCGGTCTGATGAAATATGCAGCAGTTGCCATTCTCTTTTTTGCAATTGGCGCACTGCTTTTTTATCAGAAAAACAATTTCAATCCACAGTTCTATGCTCAGGAGATTACTGAGCCTGTCCATTCGGATGAAGCCAGACTTATACGTCCCGGTGGTGAAAATATTTTGCTCAGTGAATCCAATTCCCGGATTGAGCATCGCCGGGATGGACAAGTAATTGTAAATGACAATATTGTTGAATCTTCGTTACCGCAAAAGACCGGAACCCCCGAGATGAACCAATTGGTTATTCCTTACGGGAAAACCTCTGAGGTTACTCTTCCCGATGGAACGCATGTATTTCTGAATGCCGGTAGCCGGTTGATTTATCCGGATTTTTTCGCCGATAAAACCCGCGAAGTTTTTTTGGCGGGCGAAGCTTTTTTTGACGTAAAACACGACGAAAAACAACCTTTTGTGGTGCAAACCACAGATATTCGTGTGCGGGTGCTGGGGACACAATTCAATGTTTCGGCATATCCTGCCGACAATATTATTGAAACGGTTCTTACGCATGGAAAAATTAGTCTGGAACAAAACAATGCTGGTATTTTTTCTGAAACTACTGTACTAAGCCCCGGGCAACTGGCAGCATTCAATAAAACCGAACGCACTACCCGCTTAGAAGAGGTGGATTATGAATATTATACCCTCTGGAAAGACGGGTTGCTCAAGTTTGAAAGCACAGACCTGAGCCGAATTGTAAAACGATTGGAGCGCTATTACAACATCCGTTTTAAGTATAGTAACCCCCTTCTGGGAGGTGTAAAAATTTCCGGGAAGCTTGACCTGAGCGGAACCCGCGAGCATGTACTTGGAAATCTGGCAGATGCTGCAACGGTTGAGATTTTGGAAATCGGGAAGGAGTATTATGAAATAAGGAATAAATAAAAACCGGCCTGCGCTGCAACGCTGTGCCGGTTTATTTGTGTTAAATTTTAATAATGTGTAACTTAACAGTTCAAAAGTATGAGAAAAAATCGAGAATGGATTCTCCGTGTGGGGAGAAACAAGAAACTTAACTTAAGTTTTAAAAAAATGAAGCTAACACTGATTCTTACTTTGCTGGTTTTCTTCACTTTCGGGAACAGTTATTCCCAGACAAAGGTGACGTTGCATTTTGAAAAGGCAACCATCCAGCAAGTTTTGAAAACACTTGAAGACCAAACCGGTCATGTATTTCTTTACAAAGACGAGATTTTTGATCCCGGAAAAAAGTATTCGGTTGATTTTGCCGAAGAACCTTTTGATGAAGTGCTGAAATCGGTTTGCTCAACTGCCGGGGTAGATTACGAGCTAAGAAGCGACCGGCAGATTATTCTGACAAAAAAGGGAAAAGAAGAGGCTGCTGTAACAAGAATTACACTGCAGCAACGCACTGTTACCGGCGTAGTTACTGACCAAAGCGGGCAGCCATTACCCGGAGTTACGGTAGTTGTTGCCGGAACAACAACCGGAACGGTAACCAATGCCGACGGGAATTTTTCTTTGGCCATTCCTGACGGTGCCAATACCCTGCAGTTTTCGTTTGTGGG
>CAZVAD010000043.1:7566-21059 GCA_964624645.1 uncultured Mariniphaga sp. | reverse complement strand
GCAGCCGAGTTAACGGCATGGCATCAAAATCAAAAGGAAAAAGAAACGCCTGAAATTAACGGGCATATCCATACGCCGCATTCGTTTTCAGCTTTTTCCGGTGTTGAACAGGCATTCCAAATGGCTCAGCAAGAAAATATCAGGGCGCTTGGTATCAATGATTTTTATACTACCGACGGCTACGAAGAATTTGCGTTTTTTGCTGAGAAATACAGAATATTCCCACTTTTCAACATTGAATTCATGGCATTGCAGCATGATTTACAGGAGGCGGGAGTCCGTGTGAACGATCCCAATAATCCGGGACGTACTTATTTGAGCGGTAAGGGATTGCGGTTTCCTGTGCGTATGGGCGAAGATTCGTCATCCAAGATGGAAAAGTTGCAGACGGAAAGCAACCGGCAGACGTATCAGATGGTGGACCGACTGAATGATTTTTTCAGGGAAAACGGCATCGGTCTGCGGTTTGATGCTGCAGAACTGCAAAAAAAATATGCCAAAAATCTTTTTCGTGAACGGCATATAGCCCATGCAATCCGGCTGGCAGTTTATGAAGCTGAAAATTCCGAAATCGGCAGAAAAGACCTTTTTCAGAAAATATTTTCAGGGAAATCTTTGAAATCGCCCCTTGAGAATTTTTCCGGTGTGGAAAATGAAATCCGCGGAAATCTCCTGAAAGCGGGAGGCGCTGCTTTTGTCCCCGAAGATGCGGATGCTTTTCTTTCGCTTGATGAAGCTATTGATGTGATTATTGACGCCGGTGGAATTCCGTGTTATCCCGTTTTGCTGGATGATGAAAAGGGAAATTTTACGGATTATGAGCAGAATAAAGAGAAGCTTTTACAATCCCTGACGGAAAAGAATATCTTTTCGATGGAGCTGATTCCCGGCAGAAATGACTTTAATATACTGAAAGAATTTGTAAGTTTTTTCCATGAAAACGGTTTCGTCATCACTTTTGGAACAGAGCACAATACGCCGGAACTCATTCCGCTGACCGTGTCGTGCCGGGGAGGAGTTCCGCTGGATGCACAATTGATGGAAATCAATTATGAGGGTGCTGCCATCCTTGCCGCACATCAATATTTGCTTGCACGGGGTGAAGCGGGCTGGCTGAAAGGGAAAAAAGCCAAAACAGAAGAGAGGAAACGGTTTGTGGATCTGGGTAAGGCGGTGATTGCCTGTTTCCAATCAGAAAAGAAGAACAAAAATTTATAACATGATACCGGAAATTACTGATTTAATTGAAGTTTCAAGACATTACGGACAGGACAAAGCCTACGTGATTGCCGGAGGCGGGAATACTTCCTATAAGAATGACAAATATCTCTGGATCAAGGCGAGCGGGGTAAATCTGGGGGATATTGATGAAAACGGATTTTGCATGCTCAGTCGCGAAAAGCTGGATGCCATTCCGGAGCGGCAGTTTTCGGCTGATCCGGAAAAACGGGAGGAAGAGGTGAAACATGCACTGCTTGACAGCCGGGTGAATCCTGAATCCAGATTGCGGCCATCAGTCGAAACTTCACTTCACAACCTGTTCAGCTACAGCTATGTGGTGCATACACATTCCACGCTGGTCAACGGATTGATGTGCAGCAATCATGCGGAAAAAGAGACAAAAAGAATTTTTGGCGAAGAAGCGCTGTTTGTTCCCTATACCGATCCAGGGTACATTTTATTTAAGGTCATTGCTGAAAAAGTCAGCGAATACCGGCAGAAATTTGATCGCGAACCGAAAATCGTGCTGATTCAGAATCACGGAATTTTTGTTTCAGCCGACACCACAACCGAAATAAAGGATATTTACGCAGGGATTGAGTCTAAACTGAAAAGCGCTTTTGAAATTTTTCCTGTAGCGGAGCAGTTGCCCTTGTCTGAAAAAATGGCAGGGATAATTCCCGCCGTGCGCATGCTGCTTTCCCGGGAGAAACTGCACACAGTTACCGCTTTTAACAACACACTGATTTCCGGTTTTATTACAGATCGACAAACTTTTAAACAGTGGATTGCCCGCCCTTTTAATCCCGATCAGATTGTTTACGGGCTTTCTGAATATCTGTTTGTTGAAAATGAAGGAAGTACGGAAGAAGTCATTACTGAAATCCGGAGAAAAATCGAAGATTTTTACCATCGCAGGGAATTGATGCCAAAGATAATTTTCATCCGGAATGAAGGCGTGATAGTTTCTGAAAGTTCCGCAGTTTCGGTTGGTTATCTGAAAGATATGGTAAATGATTTCTGCCAGATTGCCCGATTCTCCGAAAACTTCGGAGGCCCGCATCCGCTTGAACCGGAACAGGTGGCTTTCATTGAAAACTGGGAGGTGGAAAATTACCGGAAGAAAGTTTCACAAGGGGGAAAAGCGCAGGGCAGGCTGGAAAATAAAACGGTGGTGATTACCGGCGCTGCCCAGGGATTTGGTGCCGGAATTGCAGAAATTCTTTTTCATGAAGCGGCAAATATTGTTGTGGCTGACCTGAACGAAGAGAAGGGGAGGAGCTTTGCCGAAAAACTGAACCGTTCGGGAAAGAAAAACAGGGCATTTTTTGCTCCGGTAAATGTTGCTGAGGCTGCTTCGGTTCAAAATATGATCCGGCAGACTGTTTTTGAGTTTGGCGGCATTGATGTGTTTATTTCCAATGCAGGCATTCTTCATGCCGGCAGTTTGGATGAAATGGAACCCGGAACTTTTGAACTGATGACAAAAGTGAACTACACCGGATATTTTCTTGGCGTTAAATACGCACAGGAAGTGATGAAAATTCAACATCAGCATAACCCGGAATATTTCATGGATATCATTCAGATCAATTCCAAATCGGGACTGAAAGGGAGCAATAAGAATTTTGCCTATGCCGGCGGAAAATTTGGCGGTATCGGGCTGACGCAATCTTTTGCGCTGGAGCTGATGCCGTTCCGCATAAAAGTAAACTCTATTTGTCCGGGCAACTATTTTGACGGGCCTTTGTGGAGCGACCCCGAAAGGGGTTTGTTTGTACAGTACCTGAATGCAGGGAAAGTGCCCGGCGCCAAAACCATTACTGAGGTGAAAGCACATTATGAAGCGCAGGTTCCTGCCGGTCGCGGCTGTACTCCTGCCGATGTGGTGAAAGCTGTTCTTTATGTCATTGAACAGCAGTATGAAACCGGACAGGCTGTTCCGGTAACCGGTGGGCAGAATATGTTGAAATAAAGGCAGTTAGTTTAGTGTAACTCTGAGCGTCAGTAAAGAAACTTATCACTTTTTGGAATAATAATTTTTAAAAATGAAAAAATGAAAAATTTAGGCAATAACCAGCAGACTTCTGCTAATGGGGGAGTTATGACAAAGGCAGTCCGCCTTTATGGAAAAAAAGATTTGCGCCTCGAAGAGTTTCAGCTTCCGGAAATCACGGATGACGAAATTCTGGCAAAGGTGGTTTCCGACAGTATCTGCATGTCGAGCTACAAGGCAGCATATCAGGGTGCTGACCACAAGCGCATTCCGGACAATGTGCATGAAAATCCGGTTATCATCGGGCATGAGTTTGCCGGAGAAATTCTGAAAGTTGGCGCCAACTGGCAGCATAAATTTAAACCCGGGCAGAAATATTCCATTCAGCCGGGTATTTATTATGAAAATGGCCCGATAGGCGTACTCAGCGCGCCCGGTTATTCCTATCCCCACATCGGCGGAGACGCAACCTATATCATCATTCCGAACGATGTGATGGTGCAGGATTGTCTGCTCACTTACGATGGACCGGGCTATTATCCGGCATCGCTGGCAGAACCGCTGAGCTGTGTGATTGGAGCCATGCACGCCAATTACCACACCAAACCGGGTTCTTATGTGCACCAGATGGGGATTATGGATGGCGGAAAAATGGCAATTCTTGCCGGAGTCGGCCCGATGGGGCTTGCTGCCATTAATTATGTGATAAACCGGAAAGACCGCAAGCCTTCGTTGCTTGTTGTTACAGACATTGACCAGAACCGTCTTGACCGTGCCGCTGATATATTCCCGGTGGAATGGGCTAAAGAGAAAGGCATTGAACTGGTCTATCTCAATACCGGGAACATTGATCATCCGGTGGAAAAACTCAAGGAAATTTCTGGAGGAACGGGCTATAATGATGTGTTTGTTTTTGCTCCTGTAGCTCCTGTTATTGAACAGGGGGATGCCATTCTGACGTACGACGGCTGTCTGAACTTTTTTGCAGGGCCTTCAGACCCAGGTTTTTCGGCAAAGTTCAATTTCTATAATGTTCATTACAATTATACCCATATCGTGGGAACATCAAGTGGCAATAACCAGGATATGAAGGAAGCGCTTGAATGTATGAATAAGGGACTTGATCCTGCCGGACTCATAACACACATCGGCGGCCTGAATGCCGTGATTGATACCACGCTCAATCTTCCCGAAATTCCCGGAGGAAAAAAGCTGATTTATACCCATAAGAACCTGCCGCTTACACCGATTTCCGATTTTGAAAAACTGGGAAGAACCAGTCTGTTTTTTGCAGAGTTGTATCGTTTGGTGAGCAAAACCAAAGGTTTATGGAATGTGGAAGCGGAAGAATACCTGCTGGAAAACGCTCCTGAAATTTAAAGCGGAAGGTTCGGAAATTGATGAGCAGGGATTGCTACAGAACTTTCTTTCTGAAACAGTAATGGCATTTGAATAAATTCGGAAATGACACATTTCAATATCAGGATATGCCCGGTTTGCGGGGGAGAAAGTTTCCGGCACTTTTTGACCTGCATCGATTTTTTTGTTTCGGGGAAAGGGTTTGAAATCCGGGAATGTATTAAATGTGGATTTAAGTTTACTGCAAATGCCACAGATGAAGAGAATATCGGGAAATATTATCAAAGTGAGGAATATATTTCTCATTCCGACACATCAAAAGGGCTGATTAACCGGCTTTATAAGCAAGTACGCTACGTGATGCTGGCTCGGAAAAGCCGGCTTGTTAAAAAAGCAACCGGACTGAAAACCGGGAGAATTTTAGATGTGGGAACAGGTACCGGTTATTTTGCAGACAGAATGAAAAAATGTGGCTGGCAGGTTTTGGGCACTGAGAAAAGCGCCGGTGCACGCGCTTTTGCAAAAAAAGAGTTCGGGCTTGAAATTACTGAAACAGAAGCGCTTTTTCAGATGAAACGGGAAAGTTTTGATGTCGTTACGTTGTGGCATGTTCTGGAGCATATTCACCGGCTGAATGAAAATATGCAGGTTTTTTCAGCATTACTGAAGCCTTCCGGAAAACTGATAATAGCCGTTCCGAACCATATTTCCCATGATGCGATGTTTTACAAAGAACACTGGGCAGCCTGGGATGTTCCCCGCCATTTGTGGCATTTTGCCCCGGAGCAGATGAGGAAATTCGGGCAAAAGCATGGCTTTAAGCTTGTTTCTCAACAGGCAATGCCTTTTGATGCTTTTTATGTTTCCCTGCTCAGTGAAAAATATAAAGGTTCCAAAATGCGATTTTGCAGGGGAATGCTCCATGGCGGAATTTCGTGGCTGAAAAGTTTGGGAAAGCCTGAAAAAAGCAGTTCCGTGATTTATGTTTTTAGGAAAAACGGCAATTGATTTATAGGTTTACCTGCCAATCCACTCCTTGAGTCCGGGTGCTTTCAGTCGGCTCACAACAATACTTTCGTCGTGCGGTGGTTTCAGACGGATTTTCAGCTTTCCGTCAAAATAGTTTTCAATTTTTTCAATGGAGCTGACATGGGCTATGATCTGGCGGTTAATCCGGAAAAAGTGCTCCGGGTTGAGTTGTTCTTCCAGCGCTTCCAGCGTGAAATCAACCATATGGTTTTGCCCGTTGAATAAAACGGCAGTGGTGATGCGGCTTCTGCTGTAGAAATAGGCAATGTCTTCAACCATCAGCTGAAAATAGGCTGCTCCCCTGGAAATCAGGAAACGCTTGCGGTATTTTTTTTCACCATCGCGGATGGCTTTTACGATTTCTGAAAAATCGTATTTGGGTTCGGCATTGACCGTGAGGTTTCTGAAGTTTTCAAATTTCTCCACGGCCAGCTCCAGATCTTTTTCCTTGAAAGGTTTCAGCAGATAATCAATGCTGTTCACCTTGAATGCGCGGATAGCGTAATTATCATAGGCCGTGATGAAAATCACCATGCTTTTGACTTCCACCTGATTGAAAATGGAAAAACACAACCCGTCGGCCAGTTGGATATCCATCAAAAAAAGATCGGGGTGGGGGTTTTGCTGCAGCCACTCCACAGTGGCCTTCACGCTTTCAAACCGCGCAACAATCTCCCAGCCGGGCCGCAGTTTCTGAATCATGTCTTCCAGCAACCGGAGGTTGTATAACTCATCTTCTACAAGGATTATCTTCATTTTTATTTCAACAATGGAATTTCGACTAAAAATTGCTCATCATCCTTTTTGATTTTCATCGGCCTGTCGGTGAGCAGGGCATAGCGCTGTTTCAGATTCTCCAGTCCGGTCTTTTCTGAATATGTTGATTCTTTTAGATTTATATTATTACTGACAATCAGTATGTTATCTGATGCTGCAATCCGGAGGATCAGCGGCTCCTCTTTTATTGCAATGTTGTGTTTTATTGCATTTTCGACCAACAGCTGAAGCGCCAGCGGCGGAATATTTTTCCTGAGCGCATCTTCATCTGCTGAAGTGAAAACCTGAAAAGCATCCCCCATTCGCTCCTTGTGAATTGCAGTATAGGCTTCAATAAACTCCAACTCTTCGGCCAGCTTCACGGTGGTTTTGTCCCTGCTCTGCAAGACATACCGGTAAACATCCGTGAAATTCTGGGTGAAATGTGATGCCGCCGCCGGATCAAACGTAATCATGGATTTCAGCACGCTCAGGTTGTTGAACAGAAAATGCGGATTCAACTGCGCCTGCAATGAGTTGTAATCGCTTTTCAGTTTGAGGCTTTTCATCTCTTCTAACTGACGTATTGAAAAAATCCACTTTTCAATGATACGCAGCGTAACCGAAAACAGGATGAGAATAAAAATAAAAATCAGTCCAAAAAACATCATCAGTTGGTCAAAAGGGTACGAAAAAAACAGCTTCTCTTTCACAATGAGTGAAAAATAGAAAATTGCAATCACAGCAATGGTCAGACTGACAAGAACATGCAGCGTCACCCGGAGGCTGAACTTTTCAGGAATCGGCAGAAACCGCTCAGCCAGGTGGTCAATCAATACATTGCTTTCGGAAGTGATGTTGAAGATGAGAATAACCTGCAAATATTCAAGCAAGCTGACGTGAATGCTTTCATCGTCAGTGAATTTAATCGCTAAAAACAGAAACAGCAACCCCACGCCGCTTACCATAGCCACCCTGAGAAAAAATCTTTTTGGGGTGTAGGCGGATAGCTGGCTTAAAAAATGGAGTTCACTATTTTTCATCCTGATTTTTATTTTCAAAAGTAATGAAATTTTTTATCCACCCGAAAATTTCCCCGTTCGGAAAACTGAATGGAATTTTTGCCGGAACAGAGACGAATCAACTTCCGCTACCGAGCTTTCCTGTTGTTTTTTTCCAGACGGTTTCCTTGATTTTAAAATCGGTTTTGGAATCAATCAGCTCATTGATTGCCTGTTGCCATTGTGTTTGTGCAATCAGCAATTCAGTGATGGTTTCCATGCCCACTTCATAGCTGTCTTTTGTAATCCGCAGGTTCTCATTCGCCTGCTCCACAGCGGTTTCACTAATTTGAATGCGTTCCCATGCCAGTTGCAGGTTCAGCCGCGATTGCTCGGCTTCAAGCAGCAGCAGTTGTCTATTTTTATTCAACTCCAGCTCCGAAATCTCCTTGTCAATCTTTGATGCCTTTATTTTTCGCATTCCTTCGCCCCAGTGGAAAAGCGGAATTTTCACCGAAGCCAGAACATTCAGGCTGGTATTGGAAAAATCCGTGCCACTGAATTCAATGCCGCCGATGTGGTTGTAGCCTGCCTGAATGCCGGCAGTCGGAAGAAAATCTGCACGGGTCAGCCGGATATTCTGCTCCTGCAGTTCGATATTCTTTTGCATCAGTTTATACTCAGGCCGCTCGCTGACGGTTGAGCCGGTAATTTCAAAAGCTCCCGGATTTGTAACCATAACAGTGGTGTCGGTTGCTTCAATTTCAGTCTGAAAGGGAAGTCCGGTGATGCGGCATAAATCCATCCTGCTGAGTTCAAGTCCGTTCCGGGCTTTTTGCAGATTGAGTTTTGCGTTGTTGTATTCCACCTGCGCTTTCAGCAGGTCGTTGCGGTTGGCCATGCCCACTTCATGCGCATTGCGTGCTTTTTCCACCACGCCGGCAAGCATATCCACCGCCTGTTGCGCCAGTTTCACTTTTTCGTTCACCGAAATATAAGTCCAGTAGGCATTATCGGTTTCCACAATGGTGTTCATCTGCTGAAGTTCCATGTTTTCCTCAGCCATTTGTTTTCCGATGCCTGCCATCTTGTTGCCGGCATTGATTTTCCCACCTGTATATACGGGTTGCTCCAGCGCTATCCCGGCAAGATATGCACCGCTCAGGCTCACTTCCAGCGGCAGCCAGGCATACATGTTGAAAACCGGATTTCCGTCGGGGTCAACCACCGGTTCTCCTGTAACCGGGTTCATCATAATATTGGGTTCCAGTTGCCCGGTCATCGGATTGGGAACCTGGGTGGGCAGAAACATTTCAATTTCAAAATTCTTGTTTTGATAAATTCCGGTGGCAGTGGCGGAAAATGAGGGCAAATACATGGTTCGCATAGCTGCTCTCTGAGCATCTGCCTTCTCGATTTGTTTTGCCGCAATTTTCATGTTCTCATTTTTATTGAGCGCCATTTCCCTTGCCTGATGCAAAGACATTTTTTCCTGTCCTGTTGCGATTATTCCGGAAAGTAAAATTAAAATTAATGCGATATATCTGATTGTTTTCATACTGCTTATACTGTTCTGTTTTCCTGTTCGTCAATTTGTTTCACCCGGTAAAATGTTGCATAGAGGATGGGCACAAACAGCAGGGTGATTAGTGTTCCCACCAGTAACCCGCTGATAATTGCCACGGCCATACTTCCGTACATCGGGTCGTTGACCAGCGGCGTAACGCCCAGAATGGTCGTTATTGATGCCAGCAATACCGGGCGTGCACGTGAGATAGTGGCATTGATGAGCGCATGGTATTTCTGAGCTCCGCCTGCAATGCGTGTTTCCGCTTCATCCAGAAGCACAATGGCATTTTTTACAATCATACCCATCAGGCCGAATGAGCCGATGATCGCCATGAATGTAAACGGTTGCCCGGAAATAATCATTCCGGGGACAATGCCCACGAATGCCATCGGAATGCAGGAAAGCACAATGATAGGCTTTTTGAAATCCCTGAAGAGCATGATGAGTGTCAGAATGATAAGCAGGATTGAGATGGGAAGATAGCTGAAAATATTGGTTAAGGCTTCACCTTTCAGTTCATGTTCGCCTACCCATTTCATGCTGTATCCGTCGGGAAGCGGGATATTTTCAATCTCACTGAGCATTGCCTGCCGCACAATAGCAGGATTGTGCTCATCCAACGGTTCGCACTGCACCTGCATGGAGCGCTGCCCGTTCAGGCGCCTCACCACCTGCTCCTGCCAGTCGAGATCGATGCCTTGTGTTACTGCTCTCAGTGGCACCGGACTGACCAGTTCTCTTGTCAGATCGTCAAACGATTTGATTCCGTAGAGCAGTTCCTGGATTGTGCGTTCATTCATGCCGGATATGTTGGGCAGCATACTCCAGACCGGAATATCTTCCAGGTTTTCAATGCGTGTTCCATCAGGATTACGTACTTTCATCACAATCCCCACCCGGGTTTGTCCGTCAAAAAATTCACCTATCGGCAGTCCGTCGGTTGCAGCGAGAATGGCGTTGCTCACATCCGAACGGGTTGTTCCCGCTCTTCTTGCCGATTGCTGGACATACCGCGCCACAAACATTTGTCCCATCGGTTCCCAGTCATCTTCAATGGTATAGGGATCGGCATAGGGATTCCTGTGGAAAATTTCCTTTGCCTGTCTGCTCAGATCGCGCAGCACTGCCGGATCGGGGCCGGTAAATTCCACTTCAACGGTGTGAGAAGCCTTGATGGAAAGGTTATATTTGCGGATACGGGAACGGGCATCGGGAAATTGGTTGTGCAGGTATTCACTCAAAACCGGCTTCATGCGCACCATGGTTTTGTAATCCTTGAAATCCACAATCAGTTCTCCGTAATTATCTGCCGCTTCACCCATTGACCTGACCAGGCAGTAGCGCGTAGGCGTCTGTCCCTGACTGGCAACAACTTGTTTCACTTCTTCCAGCGAAAGGAAATATCCGGAGATTTCCTTTAAATCATCAGTGATTTTCTGTGGATTCGTACCTTCCGGGAGTTTATATTCGATGTAAACCTGATTGTAGTTGAAATCCGGGAAGAAAGCTTTTTTGATGTTGTCGAAATAGAAGGCTGACACCGCCAGAAGCAGTGCGGCAACAACGAGTGACGCAGTTTTATAGCGCAGCAGCAGAGTCAGTAATTTTCTGAGTTGACGATACCCCCAGCCACTGTATAGCTCTTTCTCTTTTTTCTTTTTGTTGTTTTTGATAAATTTTTCAGCGAATAGCGGAATCTGGGTCATGGCAAGCAACCAGCTTATAAACAGGGAGATGCAAAGCACTACGAAGAGATCACGGGCATACGTTCCGGCGGCATCTTTTGAAAGATAGACCGGAAAAAACGCAATGACGGCAATAAAAGTGGCGCCCAGGAGTGGCCATGCCGTCCGTGTTGCGGGATGAATCAGCGCTCTTTTCCGTTCAACCCCTTTTTTGAAATCGATCAGAATGCCGTCTAAAACTACGATAGCATTGTCAACCAGCATTCCCATTGCTACAATGAAGGCGCCCAGGGAGATGCGCTGCAACGTTCCGCCTGCCGCCAGCAAAATGGGAAATGTTGCAAAAATGGTGAACAGCAGGCCTGCTCCGATAATGACACCGCTGCGGAATCCCATGGAAACCATCAGCACCAGAATGACAATAATCACGGAAGCAATCAGGTTCTGGATGAAACCGTTGATGGCATTACTGACAAGGTCAGGCTGAAAAAACACCTTTTCAAATGCATAGCCCACCGGAATGTTTTTCTGTAGCTCCGCCAGCCGTTTTTCCACCCGTTTCCCCACTTCCACAATGTTTGCCCCCGATTCCATGGAAAGTGAGATTCCAATGGCATTTTGGTTATTCAGGAGCATGGTGTTTCGCGGCGGTTCCGCATAGGTTTCATTCACCTGAGCCAGATCGCCCAGCCTGAGAAGGCTGCCGTCAAGCCCTTTGACCAGCACATTCGCCACATCTTCCGCATCGGATATTTTTCCGTTTACGGAAATGTTGAGCAACTGATTGCCCGTTTGCAGGGAGCCGGGATAAACCATTGCATTTTCACCGGAGAGCGCTGCCAGCACCTGAATTGGGAAAACCCCCATTTCACCCATTTTTGACGGAGAAAAAACAATTTCGGTAACGGGGTCTTGTGCACCATAAATTTCCACGCGCGCAACGCCGTCAAGGGCAAGCATTTCGCGTTTGACATAATGGGCCATTTTGTTCATTTCCTTATAGGAAAAACCGTTGCCGGTCATGGCGTAAAACATTCCATAAACGTCGCCGAAATCATCAAAAACCATCGGCGCCTGTGCGCCTTCCGGCAATTTGGGAATCACTTCGTTTATTCTTCGGCGAAGAAAATCCCAGCGTTGCTCAATCTCCTTTTGCGGCACATTGAGTTCAAGTATAACCGACACGATGGAAACATTGGGCATGGACTTGGAACGTATGGACTCCAGGTCGGCCAGATTGCTCAGTTCCTCTTCAATCACATTGGTTACCTGCATCTCCACTTCGTGAGCCGTGGCACCGGGATAGACCGTCACAATCTGCGACATCATCACCACGATTTCCGGGTCTTCAAGCTTGCTGATTGAGCGGTATGCAAGGATTCCGCCAGCCACCATACTGAATAAAATAAACCAGATGATGGCTTTGTTTTTAAAAGTATATTCTGATAGATACATTACAAAAGTCCTCCGATATTGGTTTCAGAAACCGGTTCCAGCGGTTCAACCCGTTCGTTATCTTTCAGATGATTCACTCCGGCGACCACAATGCGCTCGTTGGTTTCCAGTCCGTTGGTGATTCGTATTCTCCCATCACCTGTGAGTTTTCCAGTGGCCACTTCCCGTTTTTTCACGGTTCCATTGGGTTGAAAAACCCACACAAAGGTTTTTCCTCCTTCGTTGAACAGGGCGTTCAGCGGAATACAGGCAAGCTGCGAAGTTTCATTTTCCATAAACATTTTCACCTGCACGTCCATTCCCGGCGCCAGCTTGGGCTGACTGGCCGGATTGATGCGCAACTGCAGTTTGTAAAGCTGGTTGTTGTTTGCCTTTTTGCTGTAACTCAGCAGCTGAAGCGAAAATTCTTCCCTGGAGATGTCGGATTGTATTCCTGAGAATGAGATAATTGCGTCGCGCTTCACATAGAGCGACACCGGAATTTCCACTTCCACCTGATAGTGCCCCACATCAATCATGGAAGCAATGGGCATTCCGGCATCCACCAGTTCATTTTCAAGGAAATTCAGCTTTTGAATATATCCTGAAACCGGTGCAACCAAGCGGGTATCGTTCAACTGGTCTTTGGCGTTTTTGAGCTGGGCATCCACCATTTTCATTCCGGTGATTGCCTTGTCGTAGTCGTTGCCGGCCACGCTTTCGCGGTTGTGCAGTTCAACCACGCGGTCAACTTCGGCCTTTACCTGGTCATATTGTGCCTGGGCTGCCTGCAACTGCACTTCATAGTCGCGGGTGTCCATTTGCGCCACCAACTGTCCGGCCTTCACAAAATCGCCCTCTTTGATTAAAATTTTCTTGATTGGACCGGCAACCCGGAATGCAAGATTCACCTCGCTGGCCTCACGGACAATTCCGGGATAAGTTCGCAACAAAAGCGAATCGGCTTTGCATACGGATTCAATCTTCACTTTTCTGATGATTTCGCCATTGTTGGTATTGTTGCTGACCGAACAGGCAGCCAGCAGAAACGAAATAATCAGAACGATTACGCTGTTTCGGAGAGTTTTCATAACATATTTATTTTTAAGCTGAATTGTAAAATTTATTCTGCTGAAAATAGGAAATGTATATTCCGGGCGTTGAAAAAACCTGCTGAAGTGCGGATAATCGCTCCTGAATTGAAGTTGTGTTGTTGCGAAATGAATCTGTTTATTTGTCTTCATGGAGCAAACTTCGAAAACCTCAGTTGCTGTAGTTCTATGCTATTGCTTGAACGCCGTTGGCGTTTGAGTACTTTTTTTTAATTGTTGGCTATTCTACTTTTTATTATTCCTAATATTTTCTTATTAATCATACTCATTAACCTTGTAGTCCTCATTTATAAGCCCGACGGGCTTTAAGCATAAGCGTGGGGCAACGCC
>CAZVAD010000043.1:0-7466 GCA_964624645.1 uncultured Mariniphaga sp. | reverse complement strand
AATTTTAAGTCTTGACGGGGGAGGCCTGAGAGGAATCATCCCTGTGCTTCTTTTAAAAGAAATTGAAAAAAGAACCGGAAAACGGATTGTGGAGCTTTTTGACCTGTTTGCCGGCACTTCAACAGGCGGACTGATTGCCTGTGCGCTCACGGTTTCGGATGACGGAAAAATCCCGGTCTATTCACTGCAGGAGGTAGAAGAGATTTATTCAAAAAGGGGGAATGAAATTTTCCCAAAAAAGAGCTTTGCAGGCAAAATCATCAAGTCCGTAACTTCACTTAAAACTCCCAGATTCAGCGCCAAAGGGCTTGATAAGGTATTGAACGAGCTGCTTGGAAGCCGAAGAATGACCAATTGCCTGAAACCCATTTTGATAACTTCTTTCGATTTGTACAATAACGAAGCACTTTTCTTTAAAAGTCGTCATGCGCTGGCTATTCCCGGACGAAATGCCCTGCTAAAAGATGTTTGTCGTGCCACGTCGGCTGCACCCACTTATCTGCCGGCTTATAAGTTTACTTTCGATGGGAAGACCAGAGTTTGTGTTGATGGCGGCGTCTATATCAACAATCCGTCAGTTGCTTCGCTGGTTGAAGTAACCAAATATCACATGAAGCCTCCATACGATCTGGAGGAAATCTCTTTGAATGATATTCAGGTGCTTTCCATCGGAACCGGGCAATACACGGCCAACATAGCAAGAAAGAAAGTGGAGAAATGGGGGCTTCTGGACTGGGCAACGAGCATAACGGACGTGATGATGCAGGCTGTAAACCAGACTGCGTCATATATTACAGATGAGCTGACTTCATTGGACAATTTCCTGCGTATCAATATTGATATTGCCAATCAAAAATATGCCGATATGGCTGATTCGTCAGACAAAACAAGGGAATACCTGATTTCGGAATTAAATTCACAAGTGTTTGAAAATACCACCCTGATGCGGCAGTTGGACTCTTTCATTGAAAAATTGCTCCAAGAATAAGAAAGACTGACTCCCGTTGATTTGGTTTCTCGCAGATTAGGTTAATTTATGCCGATATTTGGTCTGTTTTGGACTTTATCCGTTTGATAGTAAAAACGAAAAATAACGTTAAAAAAATCCTGCCGTGAAAAAGCTTCACGGCAGGAAAAAAATGATTAATCTATTTTTTCAAGAATTCGTTGGTTGGTATTCAAATCCAGTGTTACCCGGTAATACCCTCCGGTAAAGTCAGCAGGTCTGACATTAATATCGGTATTGGTAGCTTCAAATCCGGCAGGCCCGACAAATTGCAACGGTGTTCCGGGTGGATCACTCCATGAGCAAAGGTTGTGCTTTATGGTAATCCAAAAACTGGCGGACTGAGCTGCTGAAGAAATATAGACAGATGCCTGAAACCTGTTGTTCCCCAACGGTTTCATAAATGCTGCAAACCTTATTTTTGCAAGTGTCCAGCAATACCCTCCGCTGGTTCCGGCAAGATCGGAGTGCCACACGGGTGCTTGTGTAAAGCCTATTCCTCTCAGCCAGTAAACACCTGTTGTGCTGCCGTTGGGCTCATCGTGTCTGATCCAGAAATATTTATATTTATGAGAGTAATAAACATCCCACTGGCCCGTCTCCCCGGTAAATGTGAGTGTCTCCGTTGATGCATTCCATTCCATGAAGTCACGGTTGTACGCTGCCGAAATTTCTTCGGCAGAAATTCCCTGAACATCTATGGTAGCACCTTCTTCAAGGTAAACTTGTTTGTAGATGAGATTGTCATTTAACCCGGTACCCTTGAATTTCGATATGTCTATTACAGAAGGGGATTCCACAAATACTGAAATTTCCGTAAATACAGCGGGGTCACTGTTCAAAGCAACTTTCAGGGTAGTTTGGCCTGAACCAATTGCCTCTACCACACCATCCGTTACCTCTGCAACAGATGGATCGGATGATGACCAAACGAGCGATTCGTCCTCAACGCTATAGCTTGTCGGCAGGAAAGATGTTGACAAGGTGGCGGTCTGTTCCAGTATTAAATCCAGTGATGCCGGGGATACCACGATGTCTGTAATCGGAATAGTCGGCACTTCTACCGGAATTACCTTTTTTACCTCGGGTTTTTCCACAGCTGAAACAATAATTTCAGTGTTGCCGAAATTTACAGCCTGTAGTACGCCAGTCTCTTCGTCTATTATCGCAATGCTCTCGTCCTTGGATTCCCAGATGACATCGGAAGATACTCTTTCATTGTAGTTTTCAGGAGTAGTCTTTGCCCCCAGATTTATAGACTGCCCGAGTAAGAGGGAAATTGTTTCCAGGGTTGCGAGATTTCCGGTATTGAACACTTCGATTCCGGAAAGAGCGATAAACTGTACAACGTCAACGGGTATAGTTCTTTCCAGACCTTCGCTGCTGGTTACATAGATAAAACATGCGCCATCACCAATGGCATTTACAAGTCCTGTTGAGCTGACTGTTACCACATCGGTATTACTGCTTTCCCAGGTGAAAGTCTGGTTTGTAGGACTTGCTGTGATTTGAACTTCATCGCCTTCAATCAGGTTTAATTCTGCATGGGTGACAAAAATATTGTGTTCAATATCTCTGTCGGGACCTTCTGCGCACCCCGAGAGCATTAAATAACCAACCAAAATGGCGATGCTTGTTGCATAAAACAGAAAATTATTCTTAATGCTATTCATTTCATTTTCATTTTAAATTATAGATCTTCTATGCGTATCAATCTTTCTTCAACTTCCCTCCAGGGGCCAAAAGCACCTTCATTGGTGCTTCTTTGGCGAAACTGGTAGTTCAGCCAAAATACGCGCTGCTTGGTAAGCCCTTGCATCAAGGCCGGATCGTAACGGTTGTAGTTGGGAAGATTGGATAGCATTTCCACTTCCATGAGAGAACTATCATAGGGCAAAACCGTGACGGTGTTGTCGTCATGGACTTGAACCACAACGGAGTTTCTGTGAATATCCTCAGGGGTTGTAAAACCCGTGTAGGATTCATTGCCAATAAACATCCTCACCTTGTCCTTGCTTAACGGATGTACGGTTTTGGTACCACTCATTACAAGAGTCGGAGAGGTCATTTGGCCGCTTTTTGTGTAATAAGTTACCGGATGTTGAGTTGCGAAATCGTTTTCAATCGCTACCCGAAACAGGACGTCTTGTTTATCCTCGTTCACCTCGTATTCAGATACACTTACGATTTTCAACGGAATGAAATAAATCGAGTCGGGAGATAGCCCTTCCGGTCTGACTTTCACAGGTACTCTTTCGTAGTGATAGTCTGACTTGGCCGGCATGGTTATCGTATAGGACGAGATTTCGTACCTGGATTCAGACAACAGTTTGGCATATTGATTCTCGTAATCATAGTTCAAACTGTTGTATTTGTCCAACATTTCCGGGTTTGGCTCAATATTCACTACGATTGATTTCTCATTGGTGTTTGAACCTCCGCATCCGATGGTAACATACTGTACCGGCTCTTCTTCATTGAGCGAATAAGAGGCAATAAAAACATTTTCCATCCCGCTGCTTAAAAGATAAACCTGGGGCTTGAAATGTTCTTCATTATAGATGGCCTCGTTATCGCAACCGGCAATGCTTAATACAATGATGCCGGCGATGAATAATTTTAATGATATTTTCATATTATTTTTCATTTTCAATTAATTTTGATAACCCGGATTCTGATCCATGGAAGGTGACTTTCTCACTTCATTTAATTCGATTGGAAGAAGAATGAGCTTTTTGTCCACGACCCTGTTTCTGGCAACCACTTGGTTAACCGGAACTATATTGTAAAATGCCAATCCGTCAGCATCCATGTCCATGCCCATAATTGATTCTCTTTCAGTGGTTTCATACTTTCCCCAGCGTCGCACATCCCAAAAACGTGCGTTTTCATGAAGCAGTTCCACCATTCTTTCTGTTTCAATCAATTCCTGCATCGTTTCCTGCGAAGCAAGTTCTTCAGGAGTCAATCCCGGCAATCCTGCCCTGAAACGAACCATATTGAAATATTTGGCCATTTCGTTCATGTCTCTTGTAAGCGTATAGGTTTTATTGTCGCTACCTTCAATGCTGTGTGAGGAGGTCAGATTGTTCAACGCTTCCACATAGGCAAGCAGAATTTCTGCATAGCGGATAATGGGATACGCTTTTGGCACCCGCCGGGAGTTTTCATAGTTTTCACCTTGACCGGGCACTCCCCAGGAATCTTCAGGATGTACAAATTTTCTCAATGTATAGCCGGTTGTATTTACGTTGTAAGGCAGATTACGTACGGTGTTTTTACCTGCATTTCCGGAAGCATTATACCAAAATTGTACATTCCTTCTCGTGTTATTCGAAGTGGAAAGCATAGGCCAGTGCGCCCCGCTGAATCCGATGTTTACATAAAACCTCATCTCGCGATTGACAAACATTTTGTGAACGTTTGTTTTCAGTGTATAATCTGAAAAAGTGATGTCAGCAGAACCGTTCCAAATACCATCCGTCTCGTAGGGATATTCGGCGCTTGAATTATTTATGGGACGTCCGTCCGCCATGCGAAAGGCGTCAATGATTTTTTGCGGCACAGATACGGTGGCATATCCGTTAAATGTTTCGTATGGAAAGGAATGCCGTGTATATCTAAGCAGGCCGTCTGACATTTGCGCCCACATGAACTCCGGGTTTCGCATCACCGGTGATTCTCCGTTGAACATATCGTGAAGCGATCTGAACACGTCGATGTCTCCGGCTCCGTCCGGAAAATCAAGTTTTGATACATTATCAGGCAATTCCGGACTGTCTGCGCGTTTACCAATGGTGTGCAGTGCAAAAATATCGGAGTCTATGATACGTTTGCAGACCGCTGCTGCCTGAGCCCATTTCCTTTCGTCATACGTTTGTGAAACATAGTTTACCCTGTCGGTTGATCTCAGCCATGTTCCGTAAGTTCTTCGGGCTGCAAGGCCTCCGTTCCACAACGGACTTGCCTGAATCAGCCGCAAACGGGCGCTCAGACCTAATGCAGAGCCGGATATGGGCCGTCCGAAAAAGCTGGCTGATACGGTCTCCGGCATGAGCGCCGCAGCACGTTCCAGTTCATCGCAAACATAATTTACCGACTCGTCGAATGTTGCCCGGACACTGTCGTAATACTCCGTCTCTTCGTTTGTTTCCAGCACGTCGTCACCTAAAATAACTATGGGGCCATAGTGCATCACCAACCTGTAGTAGGCATAAGCCCGCATGAAATAGAGATAGCCTAACAGTTCGTTCTTCTCCCTGCTGCCATCTGTCAGATCGGCCGTTTTGTCTATGTTGGCGAGAACAGTATTCACTTTACGAACAACAATATACATGTTGTTCCAGATGTTAAAAGCCCTGAGATTGGTGGGCGTTATGTTCCCCTGAACGTAATCAAGCGCGGTATAGTCGCTTATCATGATTGAGAAAGCCTCGTCGCAGGCATATGAACCCAGTTTGTCGAATTTGTAACCCTCGTCCGGGAACAAAGTAGGTATATTCCAGACATATCGCTCTAAATTCCTTTTATTAACAAAAATGGAATCCCATTTAAACGACTCTTCAAAGTTATCGGCAACATCAAGATAATTGCAGGATGGCATTGAAATAACCACCAGGAGTGCAAAAATTATTATTATGTGCTTTTTCATTATTTTCATTTTTCCTATTGTTAAAAGTTAAGATAAAATTGCAGAGCATACCTTGCCGGTATTGGATATGCGCGTCCATTCCTGTATCCCTGTTCGGGGTCCCAGTCTTTAATCCTGTCCCAAACATGGAGGTTAGTGCCTACAAACTGGATATCAGCCGATGATAAACCTACCCGTTTGAAGAATTCGGATTTAAGGTTGTAGTTAAGCGTAACCTCCTGAAGACGCAAATACCGGGAGTTGTTTTTCCAGAATGTTGACAACTGCGAGTTATTGGCATTATAGCCATAGGAGAGCCGCGGGAAACGGGCATCCGGGTTTTCTGCCTTAGACGGATCAATGCCATTTTCCAGAGCATAGTCCATTGGCACCCAGCGGTTGGCAGGATCGTTGACCATTGTCAGCACATTACCGATACGTCCGTCATTGAATGGTACGTAACCGGCGCCGTTGACTCCGTATGCGCTGTTGTAACCCACATGATAGAAGGTTGTGTTGCCGGTCCCTTTAAACAGCACACCCAACGTTACGTTTTTATATCGCACTTCGCTACCGAAACCATACATCAAACGAGGATAAGTAGGGTCAGAGAGATAAATCATATCATCGGAATTAATCACTCCGTCTCCGTTGACATCTTTATATTTAATATCGCCCGGCATCACTTTGAAACCTCCGAAAGACTGGGTAGCGCTATTCGCTATGTCATCTTCGTCAACAAACAGTCCTGTGGAAATGTATCCGCGTATTGCATTGTAGGGATACCCCTGGCGATCCTGATATGGATATGGTGTAGGTAATTCTTCCCAATACAGGATTTCGTTCTGCGAAAAAGTGTAATTCCCCCTGACGGTAAAATTCAGGTCTCTGTTGATGTCCTGCGAGAAGGAGATATTTCCGTCCGTACCGAAACTGCGCATACTCCCCACGTTGCCATAGGGGCGTGCAGACCACACCAAACCAACATAACCGGGTATGGTTTGACGGCGCTGGAAAATACTCTCGCGTTTGTCATTGAAAAAGTCAACAACGAACGACAGCCGTTCGCTCAACATGCGTCCTTCAATACCCACGTTGGCTTTCAGCGCTCTTTCCCACATCAGGTTGTTGGCGCCGAATTGCGACTCGGAAACACCGTTGAGGTTACTACCCCATCCAACAGCCTGATTCTCTGCAATGATGGTCATAAAAGGGAAGCGGAAGTCGGCTATCCGGTCGCTACCCACCGTTCCGTAAGATGCACGTATTTTCAGATAGTTGAGCCAATCGAAATGCGTTTTTGTCCACGCATAATTGGTAGGAACCCATCCTACAGCAACCGAGGGGAAAAAACCAAATTGTTTGCCCACTTCAAAGTTTTCTGAACCGGTGTAACCAAAGTTTACATCAATCATATAGGTATCCTTGAACCCGTATGTAATCCGGCTCGAAAGTCCCTGGTATCTTTTCGGCAGAGCCTCCAGCGCTTTACGGCCGGTTGCTGCATTGTCCGCATCGCGTGTATCCTGTTCATCACTCATGTAGTAATAGGCTAAAGCACTTACGCGATGATCAACCGCTAAAACCCTGTCCCATGTCAATGTGCTTTCAAAATGAAATTTTTGCGACTGCCGTTTAGAATTTGAATATTGCGGGCTAACGGCATCCAGGGTTCTTGTTAATTGCAATTCGCCCCAAACCGTGCGTCCGGATGCTAAAAACAAATCGGGCATAACGTAGCGTCTTTCATCTTTCCATGAAAGGTTATCATAAGCTCCCTGCACTCTCAATTTCAGATTTTCTACCCAACTTGAGAAATCATGTGTTAAA
>CAZVAD010000042.1:0-21077 GCA_964624645.1 uncultured Mariniphaga sp. | reverse complement strand
CAGGTGCAGGGTCAACCAACCAAATTTCCCTTGATTTTTCTTCATTTTCTTCTCCGGAAAATAATGCAATGGCTTGGTTAACGGCATCTTGCTGTGAACGAAAATCTAAAATGTTACCGTAAGGTTTGGTGTCGTTCAATACTCGATTTGTTCTGGAAAAGGCTTGAATCAATCCATGATATTTTAAATTTTTATCCACATATAATGTATTGAGGTATTTGCTGTCGAAACCTGTGAGCAGCATATCCACTACAATGGTAATGTCAATCTTATTCTCTTGCGGATAATCTTTGTTACTGTATCTTTGATCTTTAATTCTGCTCTGCACATCCTGATAATACAAGTCAAATTCATTAATAGTATGATTTGTGCCAAACTGATTGTTATAATCTGCAATAATTTCCATTAAAGCCCTTTTCTTCTCTTCAGGATTCTGTTTGTTGTCTTCTTTCTCCTGTGCCAAATCCTCTTGAATCTGTTGTATATCTTTATTTCCTTCCGCAGGCGGAGAAAAGACACAGGCAATATTTAAAGGTTTAAAACTTGGGGCTTTTTGAGATATATCATGCTGTATCTTAGCAAAAAGCTGATAATATTCAATGGCATTGTTGATGGAGGCTGTTGCCAATATTGCATTAAATTTACGTTGATTGGTGGCGGCATGGTGTTTATCTAAAATAGCTTCAACTACCGCCTGTTGAGACAGGGTGTGCCCTATCTCTATTTTGTTTCCTTTGAAATAATCGATGTGAAAGCGCAAAACATTTTTATCGTCTATCGCATGCGTAATTGTATAGGCATGCAGCTCCTTTTCAAAAATATCAGCTGTGGTCTTATAAGTTTCGTATTCTTCTTCACGTATTTTGTAAGTAGCATTATCAGAAAAAATGGGTGTGCCTGTAAAACCAAATAGCTGTGCATTGGGAAAAAACTCTTTAATTGCTTTGTGGTTTTCACCAAACTGTGAACGGTGGCATTCGTCAAAGATAAAAACCATTCGTTTATTCCGTAAAGGTTCTAATCGCTCTTTGTAGTTGTTGAGACGCAAGGTCTTACGTCTGTCTGCATCCAATGCAAGACCCAGTTTTTGAATGGTGGTAACAATCACCTTGTTGGCATAATCGGTTGATAACATCCGTCTTACCAACGTTTCTGTATTGGTGTTTTCTTCAACGCTCCCTTCTTGGAATTTATTGAATTCCTCACGGGTTTGGCGGTCAAGGTCTTTTCGATCCACCACAAACAGACATTTCTCAATTTCCGGATTGTCTTTCAAAAGTGTGGAAGCTTTGAAAGAGGTCAGTGTTTTACCGCTTCCGGTGGTGTGCCAAATATAGCCATTCCCTCTATTGTCTTTTATACAATCTACAATGGCTTTCACAGCATATATTTGGTATGGACGCATCACTAAAATCTTTTGTTCGCTTTGTACCAATACCATATATTTACTTATCATTTCGCCCAAAGTGCATTTCGCTAAAAATCTATGGGTGAAATTGTTGAGGTTGTTGATTTTCTTATTATTTATATCAGCCAGTTCATATACCGGCAAAAACTGCTCATCTGCATTGAATACAAAATGTTGATTTTTATTATTTGAAAAATACAAGGTTCTGCCTCCATTACTCACAATGAACAACTGCATGAAACAGAGTAGCGTATTGTTGTAACCGTTGCCCGGTTCGTTTTTATAATCCACAATTTGCTGCATCGCTTTTCGGTGCGATATATCTCCTTTTTTAAATTCAACTTGCACCATCGGCAATCCGTTAATCAGAATGATGACATCGTATCTTTGAAAACTGTTTTCTGTATTGATGCGTAATTGATTGATGACTTCAAAATCATTTTTGCACCAATCTTTGATGTTTACTAAAGTATAATAAAGCGGTGTACCATCGTCGCGTTGAAAATATTGCTGCTCACGCAAAAACCTGGAAGCCTCAAAAACATCCGGTTTGATGATCTCTTCTCGCAATCGAAGAAACTCACTATCTGATAGGTTTACACGATTGAGTGTCTCAAACTTTGTTCTGAAGTTTTGTTCTAAGGTCTTTCTGTCAACAATGTCAGAACGGTAGCTATACTTTAATTCTTGTGCAAGTTGCTTGATAAAGTTTTCCTCAAGATGATATTCTTTCATCATGTTTCTGTCAATAAATCTTTAACACTAATTCCCGGAAATTTACAGGCGTGTGATAATTTTTCAACATTCGATTGCTTCATTTTTCGAATATATTCGTTGGTTCCACAGTAGCTTTCCCCGCTTGCTTTATACACCAGGCTCATAGCACCTCTTTTTTCTCCGGTTCATTTGAAATCTGATTATGTTTGTCAGCTCAAATATAGCGAATAAACAGCAATTGACATGGTGTGTTTTCAATCCGTTTCATCGGATTGAAAAAGGCAGACTTTTTTAAATTTTCGACAAAACATTTGTTTTGGAGAATATCCATCACCCACAGACTAAAAAGATTGATAAACCTTTTATCAATCCATTCGAAATAAATTGTAGCTCTTACTCCGTCAGTGTTTTTGCCTGTCGTTTCCGTTCGTGTTCGTCAAGAAAAATTTTCCGGATCCGGATATTGTCGGGGGTAACTTCAAGGTATTCATCATTGTGGATGTACTCCATAGCCTCTTCGAGAGAAAATTTGACTGCCGGGGCAATGACTGCCTTATCATCCGCTCCGGCAGCGCGCATATTGGTCAGTTTTTTTGTACGGATAATATTGATGGTCAGGTCATCCTGACGAGTGTTTTCGCCAATCACCTGTCCGGCATAAACATCTTCTCCGGGGTTCACAAAAAAGCGGCCTCTGTCCTGCATTTTATCAATGGAATAGGCAATCGCCGTTCCGGTTTCCAGTGAAATGAGCGCACCGTTGCGGCTCACGCCCAAATTGCCTTTCCAGGGTTCATACCCTTTTAAACGGTGAGACATCACCGCCTCGCCTCCGGTTGCGGTGAGCATCTGGTTCCGTAAACCGATCAGCCCGCGTGACGGTATGGTGAACTCCAGAAAGGAGCGGTCGCCCTTTTCTTCGATGGTCAGAATTTCTCCCTTCCGCTGGGTAGCCTGCTCAATGACCTTCCCGGAAAATTCCACGGGTGCCTGAACGGTGAGATACTCCATAGGTTCATGTTTCACGCCGTCAATTTCCCGGACGATGACTTTCGGCTGTCCGAGCTGCATCTCGTAGCCCTCGCGGCGCATGGTCTCCACCAGAATGGAGAGATGCAGAATTCCGCGCCCGAAAACCAGAAACGAATCGGCAGAATGCGTCTCTTCCACACGAAGCGCCAGATTTTTCTCGGTTTCCTTGAAAAGCCTGTCGCGCAACTGCCGGGAGGTTACATATTTCCCGGATTTTCCGAAAAACGGGGAGTTGTTTGCCACAAACAACATACTCATGGTGGGTTCATCCAGACGAATCGGGCTTAATCCTTCCGGTTCCAGGGCATCGGCAATGGTGTCGCCAATATCGAACCCGTCGAGGCCAAGTACGGCACAAATCTCACCGGAAGGCACGGGCTGCTTTGTTTTTTCCTTGCCCAATCCTTCAAAAACATACACCTCTTTGGCCACTGATTTCACAACGGTTCCGTCGTGTTTCACCAACGAAACCGCAGAGCCGGGAATCAGTTCGCCACGGGTTATTTTTCCCACGGCTATCCGTCCGGTATAGGAGGAGTAATCCAGCGAAGTGATGCGAATCTGCAAGGAGCCATCCTTATGTTTTGCTGGCGGAATATTCTCCAGAATGACATCCAGCAGGTAGCTGATATCCCCGGTTGGCGCTTTCCAGCCGGGCCCCATCCAGCCGGCTTTTGCTGAACCGTAAACCGTCGGGAAGTCAAGCTGCTCCTCGCTGGCATCCAGGCTGAACATGAGGTCGAACACTTTTTCCTGCGCAATGTCGGGCGTGCAGTTGGGTTTATCCACTTTATTGATGACCACAATCGGTTTCAGTCCGAGCTCCAGCGCTTTTTGAAGCACAAAACGGGTTTGCGGCATGGGCCCTTCAAAAGCATCCACAATGAGCAAAACGCCGTCTGCCATGTTCAGCACACGCTCCACTTCCCCGCCAAAATCGGAGTGCCCGGGCGTATCGATGATATTTATTTTGGTATCCCTGTAGCGGATGGAAACATTCTTGGAAAGGATGGTGATTCCGCGCTCGCGTTCCAGGTCATTGTTGTCAAGGATCAGTTCGCCCACCTCCTTGTTCTTTCTGAACAGATGTCCCTGATACAGCATCCGGTCAACCAGTGTGGTTTTTCCGTGATCAACGTGAGCAATTATTGCAATATTTCGAATTTCAGTCATTATTTTCAAAATTGACGGGCAAAAGTATAAAAGAATTGACCCCCAAAGGATAACCTGACAGGAAATAAGAAATTTCAGGTAAAAATTTAAAATGGGACCGCCGCAAATTACCGGATAAAATCATCGGAAGGGAAATTTTGACAGGGCAACAAAGTCCGGTCAACCTGAACGTAAGGATTCAGCCGGGTCTCTGTTTGGGGGCGTTGTTTAGCGCTGGTCTCCATGAGGCGCTACAGTATAAATAAAATAAACATCCGCATAGATTCCTGTATTTCTCAGATAAAAACAGCGCTTCTTCCGGTTGTTTGAAACTTTTCAGTGGGGCTGTCTTTTTTTATATACCGAATTCATTCAAACTGCGTTTTAAAAAATGGCTTTAACCTATTTTTTTGTAATTTTGCCATTTATTTTTAATTAAAAGCAAAAGCCCATGTCATTTCTTTCAGACAAAGTAGTATTTGAAGGGCTGACTTTCGACGATGTGTTGTTAGTTCCTTCATATTCAGAAATTTTACCCCGTGATGTTGACCTGACTTCAAGGATTACGCGCTCCATCACCATCAACACGCCCGTTATCACCGCCGCTATGGATACGGTAACCGAATACAAGATGGCTATTGCCATTGCGCGAGAGGGAGGTATGGGGGTGATTCACAAAAACATGGATATTGATGAGCAAACCCATCAGGTTACTGCGGTGAAAAGAGCTGAAAACGGAATGATTTTCGACCCTATCACCATCACTCCCAACAAGAAAGTGCAGGATGCCCTGGACCTTATGGGGAAATATAAAATCGGCGGAATTCCGGTTGTGGATAACGGCGGACTGCTGAAAGGCATAGTAACCAACCGCGACCTCCGTTTTGAGCGGGACATGGGCAGGCCCATCCACGAAGTAATGACCAGCAAGAATCTGGTAACCACCACCGAATCCACCGATTTGGAAAGGGCAGCGGAAATTCTCCAGATTCATAAAATTGAAAAACTCCCGGTTGTGGACAAAAACAATAAACTCATCGGGCTGGTCACCTATAAAGACATCACCAAGGCAAAAGACAAGCCCTTTGCCTGCAAGGATGAAAAAGGACGGCTCCGGGTCGCTGCCGGCATCGGCATTGCCTATGACACGATGGAAAGGGTAGATGAACTGATCCGCGCACAGGTTGACGTGCTTGTTCTTGACACGGCACACGGCCATTCCAGAGGTGTTTTGGAAATGATGAAAAAAATCAAGGCAAAATATCCCGGAACGGAACTGGTAGCCGGAAATATTGCCACGGCAGAAGCAGCTCTTGCACTGGTAAAAGCAGGCGCCGATGCCGTTAAGGTGGGAATCGGGCCCGGCTCAATCTGCACCACCCGCGTGATTGCCGGTGTGGGAATTCCGCAGCTTTCCGCTATTCACAACGTGGCGAAAGCCATCAAAGGGAGCGATGTGCCGGTTATTGCCGACGGAGGCCTGCGCTATTCGGGAGATATCGTAAAAGCCATTGCTGCCGGTGCAAACTCCATCATGGCGGGCGGATTGTTTGCCGGCGTGGAGGAATCTCCCGGCGAAACCATTATTTACCAGGGCCGAAAATTCAAGGCATACCGCGGCATGGGCTCTATTGAGGCCATGCAAAAGGGTTCAAAAGACCGATATTTCCAGGACATTGAGGAAGATATTAAAAAACTTGTGCCCGAAGGAATTGCAGCCCGCGTTCCGTATAAAGGGACGCTTTATGAAGTGCTCTATCAGCTCATCGGCGGCCTGCGCGCCGGGATGGGTTACTGCGGTGCAAAAAATATAGCGGAACTGCAGAATGCAAAATTCACAAAAGTGACGAGCGCCGGTGTGCGTGAAAGCCATCCGCACGATGTAACCATCACCCGCGAAGCGCCCAATTACAGCAGCAGTCAGTAAACAAACCGGAATGAGAGTCTTTTCTTTAATAGCTGCGCTTTTTTTGATTTTCGGAGCTGTGAATCTGCCGGCACAGAACGATAAGCCACTGGTTACCATAGCCGGAAAAAAAATATCGACGGCAGAATTTGAGCGCATTTATAAAAAAAATAACGAAAATCTCCTGGAGCGCTCGGATGTCAAAACACCGGAAGAGTATCTTCCCATGTTCATTGATTTCAAACTGAAGGTGGCAGAGGCAATGCACCTGAAAATGGACACATCCCGTGCTTTTAAAGAAGAGCTGGCAGGGTACAGAAAGGAGCTTTCTGCTCCATACCTGACAGATATTCAATACGATGAAGAACTGACGCATGAACTGTATCAGCGGCTGAAAACCGAAATAAATGCAAGCCACATTCTTTTCACTCTTCCTGAAAATGCAACCAGGGAGCAGGATGAAGAAGTTCTGGAAAAGGCGCTGAAAATCAGGGAGGAAATTCTTGCAGGCAAAGATTTCAATGCAGCAGCGTTTGAATACAGCGAAGATCCTTCCGCAAAAAGCAACCGGGGGAATTTAAATTATTTTTCCGGTTTTCAAATGGTGACGCCATTTGAAAATGCAGCATTCTCCTTATCGCCGGGAGAAATTTCAGCGCCGGTGAAAACCGCTTTTGGCTACCATCTCATCAAGGTGCACGACGTCCGGGAAAACCGGGGCGAAATCAAGGTGGCTCACATTATGAAAAGGTTTTCGTCCGATATTTCCAAAATAGACAAAGCGCGGCTAAACGATGAAATCCACTCGATTTACACCCAAATAAAAAACGGCGCCGACTTTTCTGAATTGGCGAAGGAGTATTCGGACGACAAGCAAAGTGCGATGCAGGGAGGTGAAATGCCGTGGTTTTCTGCCGGACGGATGATTCCCGAATTTGCAGAACTGGCATTCAATCTGAAAAATATTGGCGATGTTTCCAGGCCTGTGGAAACGGCTTATGGCTACCACATCATCAAAAAAACCGGCAACAGGCCTGTGCCTGAATTTGAAAAAATAAAACAGGAAATTGAAAACCGCATCAAACAAGACCCGGAGCGCAATAACGGTTCAAAAAAAGCATTCATTGAAAAACTGAAAAAGGAAAATGATTTCGGGGAATTTACAGATAATCTGAATAAAATCAGCAACATGGAAGTCGGTTCCGCCCCGGATGAAAACCTTCTGCTGTTCTCTTATGCCGGAAAGAATTACCATTTCAGGGATTTTGAAAAATACCTTCAGGAAAACAACACCACATCGGGAACCTTTGCTGCTTACTATGAGGACTGGTGCAGCGCTGAAATTACAGCGCACGAAGACTCACTGCTTGAACAAAAACATCCCGAATTCAGATACCTGATGCAGGAATACCACGACGGGCTGCTGCTGTTCAACATCATGGAAGAAAAAATCTGGAATTTTGCTTCAACAGACAGCACCGGACTTGAGAAGTTTTATACAAACCTCAAAGATAAATTTACATGGAATGAGCGGTTTAAGGGCTTCGTCATCACCTGCAACGAGAAAGAAACCCGGGACGAAGCAGAAAAATATGCGGACGAAGGCATTTCGCTCCGTGAAATTGAAGATATTTTAACCGCCAAAGGGAAATCCATTGAAACGGATGAAGGGACATGGGAAGAAGGCGCCAATCCGGCGGTGGATTATTTTATCTTTGGCAGCAAATCCCGGTCGGGATTCGATCCGGAACTGGCTTTCACAACCGGGGAGATTATTCCGCCCGAAACTAAAACTCTGGAAGAAGCACGTGGCCTGTATATTTCTGAATATCAGACTTTCCTGGAACAAAACTGGCTTGATAAACTCAGAAAAAAGTACAAAGTGAAAATAAATAAAAAGGAGTTGAAAAAAGTTGAACATGCGGAGGCGCTACATTAAATATATGCTGTTTTTCTTTGTTTCGGTTTTCACCGTTGCCTGTGAGCCGGAGGAGGGAAATGAAGATAAGGTTGTTGCCGAAGCGGGCATGAAAAAACTTTATCTTTCGGAGATTGCCGCTGTCATTCCGAATGATGCGGAACCGGAGGACAGTGCAGCGCTGGCTGACGACTACATCCAGAAATGGATAAAACAGAGACTTCTTCTGAAAAAAGCGGAGGACAATCTTTCATCGGAATTGAAGAACGTGAACCGGGAACTGGAAGAATACCGCAACTCACTGATTATCTTCAGGTATAAAAATGAACTGATGGCTCAAAAAATGGACACAACCGTCAGCGAGGATCAGATTAAAAATTACTACCTGCAGCATACCGATAATTTTAAGTTGAACAAAAACATTATCAAGGCAATCTACCTGAAAATTCCCGCTGCGCTTGCAAATCCCGATTTTCTGAAAGACCTGGCCGGAAATCTGTCGGCACATGAAATGACCGAAATCAGGGATTATTGCATCCAATACGCCAGAAATTACGGAATTTACACAGACGATTGGGTGGAACTGGATGCCGTGATGCAAAATATTCCGGTGTCCATTGACAATCCTGCACAATTTCTGAAACAGCACCAATTTGTGGAATATGCCGACTCCAGCGACTATTATCTGCTGGCCATACATGATTATTTGCTTAAAAATGAGCAGGCGCCCGTTGAATATGTGCAGGAAAGCATTAAAAGCTTAATTTTGAACCGCAGGAAAATTGATTTTCTTCGGGAAATTGACGATATGATTTATCGTGAAGGTGTGAATAGGAACAGTTTTAAAATTTATAATATTGAGACAAATGAAAGGGAATAGAATACTAAAATCTGCATTTTTTGCCCTGTTTTCGGTTTCCATGGCATTCGGTCTTTCGGCGCAAGACAAGGTGGTCGATCAGATTGTAGCCATTGTCGGCGGAAATGTTGTGCTGAAATCGGACATTGAGAAAATGTTTATGGATCAACAGGCGCAGGGAATTTCTTCAGACGGCGACATGAAGTGTGAAATACTGGAAAACTTCCTGATTGACAAGCTGCTGATTGCCGAAGCCGAGCTGGATACGCTGATTGACGTCACCGACAGTGAAGTCAACCAGCAAATGGAGGGGCAGTTGCAGATGTATATCGCACACTTTGGCTCGGAAAGGGCGGTGGAGAATTTCTTCAAAAAACCCCTTGCCGACATCCGCTCGGAGATGCGTCAGGTTGTCCGCGACCAGCTGATGAGCATGAAGATGCGGAGCAAAATCATTCAGGACGTAACGGTTACCCCATCGGAAATCCGTCAGTTTTTCCGAAGCATACCGGCGGATGAAATTCCAAATATCCCGACGCAGTATGAGTATGCCCAGATTACCGTGCGGCCTGCGGTTTCCTTAGAAGAGGAAAATCGCGTTAAAGCCGAGCTGCGCGATATTAAACGACGGATTGAAGAGGGTGCAAGTTTTTCTGCCATGGCGGTTTTGTATTCCGAAGGCCCGTCGGCAGGAAGCGGCGGCGAAATTGGCTTTTTAGGACGCGCACAGCTTGACCCGGAGTATGCCACCGCTGCCTTCAACCTGAAAAAAGACAAAATATCCAATGTGGTGAAAAGTGAATTTGGCTACCACATCATTCAGCTTATCGACCGCAGGGCGGACAAGGTGAACACCCGCCATATCCTGATGACCCCGAAAGTTACCATTGAAGCAAAAGAAGAGGCGGTGGACAGGCTGGACAGCCTGGCAAACATCATCCGCAGGGAGGAGCTCTCTTTCGCACACGCCGCAGCCATGTTCTCGTCCGATAAAAATACGCGAAATAACGGCGGAATAGTCATCAATCCTGCCGACCTTTCTTCAAAATTCACCATTGAAGAGTTAGACGGAAATATCAGTAAGGTGCTGTCAAATCTGCGGATTGGCGAAATTTCCGATCCCTTTGAATCCATTGATCAGGAGAGCAGGCAATCTGTTTATAAAGTGGTGAAACTGATCAACAGAACAGAATCGCACAAAGCAAATCTTCAAAAGGATTACCAGTATCTTTCCGATATGTTTTTAGATAAAAAGCAGGAAGAAACCATGGAAGAATGGATTGCCAAAAGGCAGTCCCAAACCTACATCCGGATTGATGCCACCTATGCCAACTGCAATTTTGAATTTGCAAACTGGCAGAAATAACAGGCTGAAATCATCATAAACAATTGAAAAGAAAATTATAAATGAATTTTAAAAACGATGTTGAGGCGCTGGACGCACTACGCAATAAATTTGAATTACTGACCAGAGAAATTTCAAAAGTTATATATGGGCAGGACGAAATTGTTACCCAGGTACTTATTTCCCTTTTCAGCCGCGGGCATGTGCTGCTGATTGGAGTGCCCGGATTGGCAAAAACCCTTTTGGTAACCACCATCGCCAAAATTTTAGGGTTAAAATACAGCCGCATCCAGTTCACCCCCGACCTGATGCCTTCCGACATCATCGGAACAGAAATCTTAGACAAAGAGCGGCAATTCAAATTTATCCGCGGGCCGCTTTTCGCCAATATCATTCTTGCAGACGAAATCAACCGCACCCCGCCCAAAACGCAGGCGGCCCTCCTTGAAGCGATGCAGGAACAGGCGGTAACCGCTGCCGGACAGCGGTTTGAACTGGACAGCCCATTTTTTGTGCTTGCCACCCAAAACCCCATTGAGCAGGAGGGAACCTATCCTCTGCCCGAAGCGCAGCTTGACCGGTTTATGTTTTCGGTGTGGCTGGATTACCCTGATTTTCAAGATGAAATCACCATCGTGAAAAACACAACTTCCACCATGCAATTTGACCTGAAACCGGTAATCACACGGGAAGAAATCATCTATTTTCAGGATATTATCCGGAAAATCCCAATCAACGACAGCGTTCTGAATTATGCCGTTACGCTTGCAGCCAAAACAAGGCCGGGGTCCAAACTGGCGTCGGATGTTTCGGAGCAGTACCTGAAATGGGGCGCAGGACCGCGCGCCTCACAATATCTGGTCATCGGCGCAAAAACACATGCGGCGCTCCACGGGAAATATTCGCCGGATATTGAAGACGTGAAAGCTGTGGCGCAGTCCATTTTACGTCATCGCATCATTAAAAATTATAAAGGCGAAGCCGAAAATATTTCGGTGGAAGATATCATTGAAAGAATCCTCTAATCGACGATTAATTAATATTCAATTCATTGGCATACGGCGGCTGTGAAAACCAACAATGTGCACAAAAAGAGAACATTCCCGATTCCGCGGGTTTTATCTGAAATTTTATTTCAGATAAAACCATTGCTGCATTTTATCTGGCTCACCGCATTTATGTTTTTTTCGCTGATTTCATTTTCCCAGGAAAAAAAACGGGTGGATATCGAACAGGCGGATTATCTTGAAGCCAATGAAAAAGTTGCCGCAAACGCCCAGCGTCTTGTGGGAAACGTGCGGATCCGGCATGAAAACATGCTGATGTGGTGCGACAGCGCCTATACCTACACTGGAACAAACCGGGTGGATGCTTTTGGAAATGTGCACATCAATCAGGCCGACACGCTGGATCTTTTCGCCAGAAAAATTTATTACAACGGCGACAACAATGAAGCCCGCGCCTACCAAAATGTCAGGCTGGTTAACAAAAACACGACACTTTTTGCCGATACCCTCTACTATGACATGGAGGCAAATATCGGGTATTATGATAATCACGGAAAAATAGTGGACAGCACCAATACACTCACCAGTGTGATTGGAAAATATTTTATCGACAACGACCTTGTCCACTTTTACAAAGAAGTGGAAGGGCTCAGCGAGAAATATACACTCACCGGAGATACGCTGCACTACAACACAAAAACAGGACGTATTTTCATTGAAAGCCCGACCACCATCCGCGATTCGTCAAATACGCTTTATGCCGAAAAAGGCTGGTATGATACCAATACGGGTGAGGCTGAATTGTTGAAAAAACCTTTGGTTTATAACGAGACCCAGCAACTGGCGGCAAATTACATCAAATACAACGAAGAGGACGGCAAAGGGAGGGCGCTGGGAAATGTCAGGATTGAGGATTTTGAAAACAAGCTCATCATCACCGGAAACACATCGGATTACAACGACAAACTTAAAATTTCCACGGTAACGGACTCCGCACTGTTCATCATGTATTCGGAAAAAGATACGCTGTTTCTCCATGCCGACACGCTGAAAACTATTCCGGATATTGTTGAAAATGAAAAAATTGTCATGGCGTATTACGGCACGCGGTTCTACCGCACCGACCTTCAGGGACTTTGCGATTCCCTGGTTTATTTCACCAAAGATTCCCTGGTGCAGCTTTTCAAAAACCCGGTAATCTGGTCAGACACACATCAGCTGACTGCCGACCACATTGAGATGCAGCAACACACAAATGCGCCGGATGAACTTCACCTGAAAAACAACAGTTTTATCATCTCAAAACTTGATTCAGGCCGCTTCGACCAGATCAAAGGGAAAGAGATGACCGGTCTGGTTGTTGAAAACGAACTGGATAGAATTGATGTGAACGGCAGCGGGCAAATGCTCTACTATGCCCGGGAGGAAGAAGACATCATCGGGCTGAACCGGGTGGAAAGCAGTAAAATCACCATCCGTTTCCGGGAAGGAAAGGTTTTTCGCATAGCGTTCCTTCAATCCCCGGAGGGAGTGCTCAAACCGCTCTTTGAGCTCACCGAGGAGGAGAAAACGCTCAACGGCTTTGAATGGAAAATTCATCTTCGCCCACTCTCTAAACATGATGTTTTTGAGAAAAAAGAGGAAATTCCGGAACCTGCGAAGGAAACTCCGGCAGAAAAGGAAGCAGAATCTATTCCACCGGAAAAAATGGAATGAATGCTTGTTTCCTGATTTTAACGCGCCGGCGTTTGCAGATCAAATATCGTAATTGAAATTTCTGAGGTGATGCCCCATTCTGTCGCGCTTGGTTTTCAGGTATTTTTTGTTGTGCTCGTTGGGTTTTATTTCAATGGGAATAATTTCAGAAACCTCCAGTCCGAAACCTTCCAGTCCAACCCTCTTCACCGGATTATTGGTCAGCAGGCGCATTTTAGTTACTCCCAGGTTGCGTAAAATCTGAGCGCCCACGCCATAGTCACGCTCATCGGCTTTGAAGCCAAGGTGAAGGTTGGCATCAATCGTATCAAGTCCCTGATCCTGGAGCTTGTAGGCAGCGATTTTGTTAAGCAGTCCGATGCCCCTGCCCTCCTGCATCATATATACAATCACCCCTTTGCCGGCTTCGTCAATCATCTCCATGGATTTGTGCAGCTGTGCGCCGCATTCACAACGGTAGGAACCAAAAATATCTCCGGTCATGCACGAAGAGTGCACACGAACGAGAATGGGTTCGTTCACTTCCCAGTCGCCCTTGATCAGGGCAACATGCTCTGCATTGTTTGATTTTTGGCGGAATGGCACAATTTTGAATTCACCGTATTCAGTGGGCAAAAGCACCTCTTCGCCGCGTTCGATCAGGCTTTCACTCTGAAAGAGGAAAGAGATCAAATCCTTTATGGAGATAATTTTCAGATTGAATTTCTCAGCCAACCTGACCAGTTGCGGCAGGCGCGCCATGGAGCCGTCTTCGTTCATAATTTCCACCAGAACGCCGGCAGGACTTAATCCGGCAAGCCTGGCAAGATCAACTGCCGCCTCCGTGTGTCCGCTTCTCCGCAGCACGCCCCGGTTTTTGGCTTTCAGCGGAAAAATATGACCCGGGCGCCCCAAATCTTCCGGTTTGGTTTTGGGGTCAACCAACATTTTCACAGTGATTGCCCTGTCGCTTGCTGAAATTCCTGTGGAGATGTCGGGGTGTAACCCGTCAACCGATACGGTGAACTGGGTTTCGTGGTAGGAAGTATTTTCGCCAACCATCATTTCAAGGCTAAGCTCTTCGCACCGTTTTTCGGTCAGTGGAACACAAATCAGTCCCCTTCCGTGGATGGCCATAAAATTGATTTTCTCCGGCGTTATGAGTTCTGCTGCAGCAATAAAATCCCCTTCGTTTTCCCGGTCTTCATCGTCAACAACAATCACCAGCTCTCCTTTTTTAATCGCTGCAATCGCTTCCGGTATCGTATCCAATTTTATATCTGCCATGTCGCTTTCATTAAATCACAACAAAATTACAACATTTTATTGACAAAGGAATTGAATAATTACCCCCGCCGGAGAATCTGAAAATTTCTTATCATTTATGATACTTACTCCGCTCTTTTGGATTTTTCCCAGCTGGCTGACTGTTTCCCCTTCAAAAACCGGAAGATTCCGCAAATTGCGGCATAATGAATAGAGACAAAATAGTAGGGAACAAAAAGAACCTGAAACCGGAGTTTCCGGTCCTGGTATATCCACCCGACAAAGGCAAAAAGATAGCACACCATCTGAAAAACAAAAAACCAGAGATAAAAATCCGGTGTGGCGCCCGGTTTCAAAAGAATGGCTGCATTAAAAAATAAAAGCAGAAAAAGGGATGCCGGGGCAAGCGTCCAGCGGAGCACTTTATGTGAAAAATACTGCCAGGTTAAAACGCCGTATCTGAAAGGGTTCAGCAGGCTTTTCAGCCGGAAAAGCGTTTGAATTCCACCGGCGGCAATCCGGATTTTCCGTTTCATCTCCTCTTTCACGTTCAGTGAAGCCGTCTCTTCGGCATACGCATTTGGCGTATATTCTATTTTATATCCTTTTTTGGCAATGCGCAGCGAAATGATGAAATCATCAAGAATGGTATCGTTTTCCACCTCTTCAAACAATTCCCTGCGGATGGCAAACAACTCCCCCACAGCGCCGACCGCCGAATTTAATTCGGCATCCATTCTTTTAATCCAGGATTCAAATTTCCAGTACAAACCTTCACCGGCGCCGGCAGCCGCATCGGCTTCTTTTTTTATAATCCTTTTTTCACCGGCCACGCAACCTACTTCAGGAAGGCTGAAACACGCCACAATTTCCCGGATAGCATCCCGGTTCAGGCGGGTGTTGGTGTCGGAAAAGATCACAATGGGCGCTTTCACAAATTGCATCCCCCTGTTCATGGCGTGCATTTTTCCGCGCCGGGCGGGTTCGTGATACACTTCAATCCCTTCGTATTCCCGGAGCAAATCGGGAGTTCCGTCGTCGGAACCGTCGGTTACCCAGACAAATTGAATTTTCTCCCGCGGATAATCCAACTGAAGTGAATTTTCAACTTTCTGTTTCACATAATTCTTCTCATTGTAGGCGGTAACAAAAAAACACACCTCTGGCTCAAAGGATGCCTCTTTTTCTTTTTTTCCGGGTGAAAAAATATTCCGGATTTTGAGTGTGGCAAAAAGGATCAGCGGATAGCCCATATAAGTATAGACAAGAACCGAAAAACATATCCAGAAAAAAACTATCCAAATCATTCGATATGTTTTTGATAAAAATTGATCAACTCGCTGGAAATTGCCAGGTTGTCGAATTTTTCCTGAATATACTCAATTGCATTACGGCTGATGCTGTGAAACAGCTCTTCGTCCGTAATCAGCCGGGAAACTTCATGCAAAAACTCTTTTTCATTTTCAGCAATCAGAATATTCGTTCCCGATTGTGTTGAAATTCCTTCCGTGCCGATCGGAGTGGATACAATGGGTTTTCCAAGCGCCATCCCCTCAATGATTTTAATGCGCATTCCGCTACCCGAAAACAGGGGTACAACCATAATGGATTTGGAATTCATAAACTGATAGGCATCTTCCACTTCGCCTTCATATACGATATTCGGTGCATTAAAGCGTTTGAGCAACCAGTCGGGCGCCTTTCTTCCTGCAATGTAAAACTTCAGTTCAGGAAATTCCTGATGAATTTTTGGCCAGCATTTATCAATAAACCAGATCAATCCTTCCTGATTTGGCGCCCATTCCAGGGAGCCGATATGAAAAAGCGACGGATGTTCCAGATTTTTGGAATGTGGAATAAGCTGGGTGGAGTCAATTCCGGTGGGTGAAACGTGTGCAGGTTTTGTATTTCCCAGTCTGTCTAAAATAATCCCGTCGCGTTCGGTGATGGGAACAATCAGATCATACTGGTCCATGCAGTTTTTTTCAAATTTCTTAATCCTCCGGGAGAGGATGTTCAGGTAAAATCTTCTGATCCCTTTGGAGAGCGCTGCCGTACGTTCCCAGATTTCATGCTCGATATTGTGTGAACGGTAAACAATTTTTGCATCTGAATATTTTCGGATTGAACGGATATAAGGACATACATACAATCCTTCCAGTTGAATCACATCAAACTTTTTGGCTTGCAGCAATTTTATGAGCTTTTGCTCAAAGGATTTTGAAATAAACCGGACGGCATTGTAGGGCTGGTCTGAGAAAAGCAGGTTCATTATCAGGCAAACGGGGGAAATGGGTGCAGGCACATCCACCAATTCAAAATCAGCCCAGTCTTTCACCGATTCGGGAATATCCTCCTGCTCGGTATAATGCTTTTTTGTATTCATGGCAAGCACCGTAACCTTATGCCCAAGCAGTGCAAAGCCGCGCGTGAGGTTCATGCAGGCAATAGATCCACCGTCTTTGGCAGGATACGGAACCTTATTGGTAATCTGCAAAATCTTCATCTCTCTTTTTTTAAAATTTTTCTGAGGTTTTTCAATCTCAGCCTGTCAAGCAGTTTGCTGTATGTTTCCGCACTCATTAATGCGGCATCTGTGGCAGCCTTGTAGGACAGCCAGATACCCACCGGGAAAAAGATAAAACTCGAAAACCACATGCCAACAAACATATCCCACAAATCTTCGCGGGCAGATTTTTCCCCGGTCATGGAAACCATATAATAAAGAATAAACAATAAAATCGATACAACAACCGGCATCCCCAGGCCTCCCTTGCGGATTATCGCCCCTAACGGCGCACCGATAAAAAAGAATATCAATACTGCCAGGGAAAGCGTATATTTCCGCTCTCTTTCCATGGAATATTTGTTGATGTGTTTTTTCCGGTTATACAACTCATCGTCATACATATTGAGGGTCTGCGTGTTATTTCTTGCATCGCCAATCGCTGCCTGCAAAATTTCTGCCTTCACCCATTTATCCTGTCTTTCAAAAAAAGCATCGAAATTGAACAGGGAGTCGGGTTTAGTGTCCAATGTCCTTAAAATTGAATCGTTCTCCAAGGTGAGCGCATGGACTTTTTGAGTAACCGGAGCGTTTAACCTGATTTCCAGCATATAATTCCTGAGCCTCCGGTAATAATCGGTACCTAAGGAATCCTCCATGAATTTAAGCTCCTTGATGTTCAGCATCCGGAAAGTATTCCGGAAAATATTTTCATCGCTCCGGTTAAAATCATAGCCTCTGACTTTTGCACGAATGACCTGTTCTTCAAAATTGTCGCGCCGGAACGGGTAGGTTTCATGCCCCCTCCGTTGTGGCTGTGAGGGTTTCTGCTCTGAGTAATTCACCCCATTGTAAAGGGTGAGCACCATATACTTCTTGTCTTCCGTGATGCGCAGAAAGCCGGAATCGGCAACGGTTACACTCTCATTCATCCGGTTGTTTGTGTGGTCATAAATGAGCAGATCATAAAGCACATTCGTTTTTTTGTTCTTGCTGCCGATGCGTATGCTGTAGCCGTCAATTTCACTGGTGAACACCCCTTCCTGAAGCACCAGTTCGGGACGTTGCTGCTTCACACTCCACAGCAGGGTGGTAAATCGCAGATTGGTATTCGGAAGGACATAGTTTGCAAAATAGAATGCCGTGAAAGTCACAATCAAAGCGATGACAAACAGTGGCTTCATCATCCGGTAGAGAGAAATTCCTGAAGATTTAATGGCGACCAGCTCATAGTTTTCACCAAACGAACCAAAGGTCATAATAGAAGCCAGAAGCATAGCCAGGGGAAATGCGTAGGGAAGCAATCCGAAAGCGGCGTAAAACAGCATTTCACCCAATACCTTAATGTCAAGCCCCTTCCCCACAAGGTCATCCACATACTTCCAGAGAAACTGCATGAGCAGAACAAATACCACAATAAAAAAGGTCATAAAAAATGGCCCTAAAAACGATTTGATTATGTACTTGTACAACTTTTTCATGCAAAATGAAAATTCACAGATAACCTCAAAACAAAATTAAACTAAATTAATGGTTTAAAGCAGTTGAATAAAGCATTGAATGCCAATTGAAACATCAATCTTAGCATTAAATAAACAAACCGGCAATCCGCCGGAAAGAATCAGTTCACGAGCCAAGATTATGTTTTAAATCTGCAATCTGCGCATTCCACAGCTCCTCACTCCCCTGGGTTTCATCTTCCTCGGCAAAGTCAACCACAATCAGAGAGACATCGCCGGTGAGCTCAACCTGCGAAATGGTAAACTCAAAATAAGTATCGGGTTCATCCACCCAGTTAAACCTAACCATCTGGTTTTCCTTGCGTTGTGTCATTTCTGCCACCTGCTCCGAGCCATCCCACACAAAAGTGAATTGATTGCCCAGAATACGGACATCATCTGCAAACCATTCGGCCAGACCGGAAGCAGTACTCAGCCTTTTAAACAAAACTTTGGGCGAACATTTAATCAGGTATTCGAATTGTACTTTAATCATATCAATAAAATCAGACACGTGCAATATAGGCAATCTGAATTTAAGAAACAATACATATATGCCGGGCTTTTGCCCATGCAAGCCATTTTTTCGTGAAAAATGATTTCAGGAAAAAATAAATAGTATATTTGCACCGCAAAATTTCAGGGGTAGTGAATTTTTAACGTGAGATTACACAGAGCTCCTGAAACTACAAAAGTTCTGGTGATACTTTTTAAGACAGACAACTTTCTTGCGATTCGGGGTTAGAGTGTCGGAAAAAATGGCGAGGTAGCTTCCCGAGGATTCGGGATTAGAGTGTCGGAAAAATGGCGAGGTAGCTCAGCAGGTTAGAGCGTCGGATTCATAATCCGAAGGTCAGGGGTTCAAGTCCCCTTCTCGCTACAGAGGTTGCCGGAAGGCAGCCTTTTTTTGTTTACAATAATTGCAATTCCAATTATTTTGAATTAATTTGCTCCGGATTAATAAAAAAAACAGGTAAATAAGTACCGAAACGTAACTAATGCTAAAAAGGTTACCAAATATTATTTTGTTGTTTTTACTGCTGTTTGCAACAATAGAACTAAATGCGGCAAATACAGAAGTCGCAGAGATTGCAGAAATCGACAGTCTGCTTGACCAGAGTTTTTATTTTATGCGGACAGTAGATATAAAAGCATCCCTTGAGCATGCACTCGAAGCGCTTTCGCTAAGTAAATCAGCAGATTATTCATTAGGAACCATAAGATCCTGTTACAACATCGGGCAGGCTTTGTTTCATACCGGAAATTATACCGAATCATTAAGATACCTCTCCCAGGCAGACAAACTGAAAAAAAAAATCTGAATTTCCCCTGTATATGTGCCAGATTCACAAAGTCAGGGGGCAGATTTACTCCAATCTGGAGCTTCATCATCAGGCCATCAATGAATTTTCAAAAAGTCTTTCATACGCAGGCAAAATAAAGAGAGAAAATCACAAAGATTATCTGACAAGTCAGATATACGAAAGCCTGAGCTTTTTTTATGGTAATTTAGACAAAACCGATTCCGCATTTCATTATATGATGAAAAACAAGGAACTGCTGGAATCCATGGAGGAATCGTTTGTCTATTCCAATCTGGTGAACCTGTATAACCTGCTCGGCAATCACCATAACAATCAAAACAATTTCACTCAGGCAGAAAATTACCTGAACCGGGCGCTGGAACTGACTGACAAGTATGATTTTCCCTATACTTCCAGAACATATCTTTTTTTAGGCGACATGGAAGCCAAAAAAGGGATGCCGCAAGCAGCATTAAGACACTATTTTAAAGCGCAGGAAAATCTGGAAGAGACAAATATCCGGGGAGAATTTCCATTTCTGCTTGAGAAAATTTTAAAAGTTTATGAAGAACAGGGAATCACAGATTCTGCAAAAATTTATAAAGAAAAGCTAATTCTTATCGAAAATGAATTGTCCAAAGAAAAGATAAGTTCCACGGAGCATGTCCTTGAGGTACTGATTGGTGAAGAGAAAAAAGCAAACCGGAGGAAAATATTCACTGTACTGTCAGCCGCAGGAATTACCGGTTTGTTTGTTATTATCCTGATAATAGCAAACCGGCAACACTGGATCAGAAAACATAAAAAACTGCTAAAAAAGAAAGAGACTGAAAACATGCTGCTAAAACAAAAACTGGATGATACTGCCGGTGAGGTGATGGAACTGGCAAAATCAAACTCCCCTGTTTTTGCTGCAAGATTTCAGGAAGTCTATCCTGAATTCTCTCAGAAGCTGATGCAAAAACATCCCAACCTCAGCAATGCCGAATTCGAATTATGCGCAATGACCTTTTTGAATATTCCCACAAAAAAGATTGCTGAATATACATTCATTCAATACCGCTCCGTTCAGACTAAAAGGAGCAGGCTCAGAAAAAAAATGCAACTCTCCCCGGAAACAGATTTATACAAATACCTGAGATTAATTTCCTGAAGCCCGGCAGAAATAAGAATACATAACCCCATGCACATTAAGGTTTTCTTAACCTGTGCGCCCTCAAATATTCCTTACAATTAACTGCTTACCACATGTTGTATATATGTAGTATGAATCGCCGGACTTTAAGAATCCAGAAAATATAACTTTACAAGTTATTAAAAAATCAGACTTCAATTTTACAAGGGACAATCAGGTATTAATCTACATTAATATGAGAAAGTTATTATCAATTTAATATAGCATTTTAATCATTTCGTTTAATCAATTCAAAAAAACATGAAGCAACGATTAACAAAAATCTCTT
>CAZVAD010000041.1:0-21140 GCA_964624645.1 uncultured Mariniphaga sp. | reverse complement strand
GAGATTAAAAAAAACCGGTTTGCCCACCAGCATCTTGGAAAAAACAGAACCATGGTTTTGATTTTTTTCAATCCCAGCCTGCGCACAAGACTAAGCACACAAAAGGCAGCCATGAATCTGGGAATGAACACAATGGTGATGAACGTGAGCGAAGATGGCTGGCAACTGGAATCGGAGTTGGGCGTAGTCATGGACGGTGACAAACCGGAACATCTCAAGGAAGCTATTCCCGTGATTGGCAAATATTGTGACATCATCGGCGTGCGTGCCTTTGCCGGTTTGAAGGATAAGGAAAGCGATTATTCCGAGAAAATCCTGAATCAGTTTCTCGACTTTGCCGGCGTGCCGGTGGTGAGCATGGAAGCTGCCACCCGCCACCCGTTGCAGAGCTATGCCGACCTGGTTACCATTGAGGAATTCAAGACAAAGGAAAGACCTAAAGTGGTGATGACCTGGGCCCCCCACCCCCGCGCATTGCCTCAGGCTGTTCCCAATTCGTTTGTGGAATGGATGCGCCGGACCAATTATGAACTGGTGGTTACCCACCCCGAAGGATATGAACTGGCACCGGAATTTATGGGTAATGTAAAAGTGGAATATGACCAGAAAAAGGCATTTGAAGGCGCTGATTTTATTTATGCAAAAAACTGGGCGTCATACACCAGTTATGGTCAGATTCTTTCCAGGGATTTTACCTGGACGGTGAATGAAGAAAAAATGGCACTCACCGATAATGCGAAATTTATGCACTGCCTGCCGGTGAGACGAAATGTGGTGGTTACGGACGGTGTGCTGGACAGTCCGGCTTCCATTGTGGTGGAGCAGGCAGCAAACCGGGAAATTACGGCACAGGCGGTGTTGAAAATGATTTTGGACGAAGTCTGAATAAGGCTGAAAAACTGAATATTAATGACAAAAAAAATTGAAATCATTCCGGCCATTGATATCATTGGCGGCAAATGCGTTCGTTTGACCCAAGGAGACTATGAGCGTAAAACCGTATATAATGAAAATCCGCTTGAAGTCGCCCGGATGTTTGAAGACGCCGGAATCCGGCGGCTACATCTGGTGGATCTGGACGGGGCAAAGGCAAACCATATCATCAACTATAAAGTATTGGAGCAAATTGCATCAAAGACAGAGCTGATTATTGATTTTGGAGGCGGACTCAAGTCGGACAAGGATCTGGAGATTGCATTTAACTCCGGAGCAGACATGGTTACCGGCGGCAGTATCGCGGTGAAGGAACCGGAAACCTTTTTGCGCTGGCTCGAAAAATACGGGAGCGACAAAATCATTCTTGGCGCCGATGCAAAAGAAGGAAAAATTGCCGTGGGCGGCTGGTTGGAAACCACGGAACTGACCGTGATTGAGTTCATCGCAGGTTTTCACACAAAAGGGATTACCAAGGTGATTTCCACTGATATTTCCCGCGACGGAATGCTCACCGGGCCGGCTTTTGACCTCTATTCCGAAATCATGGAGACATTGCCCGAAGTGGAAATCATTGCCAGCGGTGGGATAGCAACCATGGATGATATTTATAAACTGGCCGAAATGGACGTTCCCGGTGTAATCACCGGAAAGGCGATTTATGAAGGGAAAATTACTTTGAAGGAGATTGAAAGATATATTTTTTAAGTTTTCACTCAATGCAGGCAAAAAGAATTATACCGTGTCTTGATATCCGGAACGGGAAAACCGTCAAAGGGATAAATTTTGTGAATATCAAGGAAGTGGGCGACCCGGTGGCGCTGGCTGCAAAATATGAAGCCGACGGCGCCGATGAGCTGGTTTTGCTTGATATTGCGGCTACCGTGGAAGGACGCAAAACTTTTACGGACTTAGTGAAAAAGGTAGCTGCAAATCTGAAAATTCCTTTCACTGTCGGCGGAGGAATCAGCGAGCCGGGCGATGTGGAAAAATTGCTGAATGCCGGAGCAGCAAAGGTGTCCATAAATTCAGCAGCAGTGAATAATCCGCAGCTCATTGATGAGCTGGCGAAGCAGTTTGGAAGTCCGGTTGTGGTGGTGGCCGTTGATGCCAGATGCGATGACGGCAGCCATTGGGCAGTTACTGTCAGTGGTGGAAATGTTGTTACAGACAAGGAGCTTTATTCGTGGGCAAAGGAAGCCGAAGAGCGTGGCGCCGGAGAGATTTTATTCACCTCCATGAACCACGACGGAACCAAAAACGGTTTTGCCAACGAACAGCTTGCCCGGCTGGCTGAATTGCTCACCATCCCGGTGATTGCTTCAGGTGGCGCCGGCACAAAAGAGCATTTTTTGGATGCTTTTGTCAAAGGAAAGGCCGATGCAGCTTTAGCTGCAAGTGTGTTCCACTACAACGAAATACCGATTCCTGAACTGAAAAACTATTTAAGGAACCACGGAATTGTATTGCGTTAAATTCCGAATTGTTAAATTCGCAGCAAATTGAAGAAGATGAATACATTTTCAGGCATTGAACAGATTGATTTCAGCAAGCTGAACGGACTGGCTCCGGCAGTGATTCAGGACAATACGACACACAAAGTGCTGATGGTGGGGTTTATGAACAGGGAATCCCTGCTGAAAACAGAGAAAACCGGAAAAGTAACCTTTTTCAGCCGCACCAAAAACCGGCTGTGGACAAAAGGTGAAGAATCGGGAAATTTCCTGCATGTGGTTTCCATTTTGGCTGATTGTGATAACGATACCCTGCTCATCAAGGTGAATCCGGCTGGGCCGGTGTGTCACACCGGCGCTGACACCTGTTTTTTTGAAACCAACAAGGAATCAGCTGTTTCATTTCTGAGCTATTTGCAGGATTTCATTGACCAGCGCAAAAAAGAGATGCCCAAAGGTTCATATACCACTTCACTTTTTCAGGAAGGCACGCCAAAAATTGCCCAGAAAGTGGGAGAAGAGGCGGTGGAAACCATCATCGGCGCCATGAAAAATGATGATGAAAATTTCATTTACGAAGCCGCTGACCTGATTTATCACCTCATTGTTTTGCTTTCACACAAAGGATACAGCCTGGAGAATGTGGCCGGAGAACTGAAAAAAAGGCACGGATAAACCGGGTTACCATCAGAATACTGCTCTACAACATAGCTGTAAAGCATAGAATTTCCATGAACATTTGGTTGTAATTTCTCTTTGAAATTGGTAGTTTTGTAATATAACCAATTCAAAAAACTGTATCATGGAAACCGTATCAGAATGTCCAGCCAATGCCGCTACAATCCTTGCCTGCCGGAATATTGCCAAGTCATTCAGGGAAAACATCTACGAACTTTTCCGAATCAGGGAGCAGTGGAGTCCGGGTTATGCTTCATCATTGAATTCCCGGATTAATACTGCAATAAAAAAGTATTACTCAGAAAATTTCAGCGCCATTTCAGATGAAAGATACCGGGAGTGGCACGAAGTGATGGCCTCCGGCCTGCAGAGCCTGAAAGTTCTGCGGGCTACCTTAAAAGTTGACTTTAAACAGGATAAAAAGTTTTTAAAAGCAACTTTAAAAAAACTGGGGTTCAGCGAATATTTTGAAGATGCCAAAAGCGGGGACTACCTCAGTTTTTATAAGCTTCTTCTCGCCTTTTCAGAAAATCTTGATACGGAAACAAGAAGGAAAATCACAGAAAAAGGAACCCCTGATTTTTTGTTTGAAAAAATCCTTGTTGCCGCGGAAAAGATTGAAGAGTACAAATGCTGCCTGGAATCGCTGGTCGAAGAGAGCGAATTGCAATCCGAAGCCCGACAGGAGGTTACCGGAATTTACCAAACCATTCAGGATATTTGCAGCATCGCCGGAGCTTATTTCCAATTTGACCCCGTGAAGCGCGACAAATTCAATTTTTACAAAGTGATGATTAAGTTGAAACCGTCTAACAATTAACTTTATATGAGCGGCCTGCCGGAAAATTCCGGCAGGCCATTTTTAACCTGTCATTTTCTCCTGAAAAGCGGATCAGAGCCAATGGTACCAATTAGTTCAGCAATGTAATTGTCTGATGACACATGTTCAAGCCGGTTTCTGACCGTTTTGAGTTTTTCCCGCAGGTTCATTGTTTCAACCAATACCTGATTGTTGGGCTCTGCCATAAAACTTTCAAGGTATTCAATCTGGCCTTTGATAAATTTCGTCTCATTTTCCTGCTTTAGTTTCAAACGCTCCCGGTACCAGGAGGATTGCAAAACATGGTCACGCTCAAACGCTTTACGAAGCTCCGGGTCGCTGAGTTCCTTTCCTTCATAATGGCCGAATGCCATGATATGCAAGAGAATTTTCAACGGCGGTATTGCCGCATCCACACTTCCGTCCTCAAAATAGCTTAACGCCACTTTTTGCTGTGCCTCCACAATATTTTTAATGCCATCAACATAATCTTCCATGCTTTGCAGCTCAGGTTTCAGCATTTTTTCGTTAAAGACCTCCAGCGGCTCATCAAACAGCTTATTCATGCAGCGGAATGCAAAATTTTTGGTAATCCGGTATCCCAGGCGGCTGGCTAATATTTTTTCGCCGTTGTAATCAAAATCTTCGATTTTTTCAAGGCACTGATGGTAGATGAGTTTCTCGGCGTCCCTATCTTCCGGTTCCAGGCGTGCCCAGATTTCGGGAATCAGGATGCTGATGTCATGGTCAAACCGTTTATTCGGGCCGATGTAACCAGCTGCCGAAGTGAATCCCTGATATTCGGAAAGAATATAGGAAAGCAGGGCATTGTTAAGATCGGTGGTGGGAACCAGCATATTGAACGGCCCTTTGGTGAGCGCCCCTTCCGAGCCAGCGCCCGTTGTGGAAGGTGATTTTCCGGTCAGACTGCAAATGAAATCCATGAAAAGTTCAGGAATTTCCTGGTAATGAATGGGATTGTAAACGCTCAGCGGACGAATTCCCTTTTCCCTTTCCGCCGGATTATTCCTGCGCCCGGGAAGGACGGCATTTACCGGGAAGTGCACCGGTTTGTCGTGGCTGATCCTCCGGTGCAGCCGCACGCCAACTTCTGCAAGGTATGATTCCTCGTTTTCGTTTTTAAACAGGTTACGCTGCAGGTATCGCGGATTTTTGGTGGGAACGCCATCCACAACGCGCGGATGGGAAGGCGTAACAAAATAACATTTCTTATTGGCAGCAGCCACTTTTTTAATCAGCTCCTGCACGGGTTCAGTGTATTCATCAAACCGGATGGCATCTTCGTAAAGTTCAACCGCGTCTTCATGTGTCAGGGGTTCATAATTGGTCAAAAAAGTATTGTTTTGAACAATATCGCTTTCTGCTTCTTTGTCATAGCCCCTTATGATCGCCTCATCCGGGCGCTGAAACAGAAAACTTTCGCAGTTGGCAACCAGTTTCACACTTTTATTGAAAAACTCAGGGTTCAGGTTGTTCAGCCTTTCTGCCGGAATTGTGATGGATGCCGTGATATCATCCTCCATTTGAATTTTCCGGCTGGGAATAAAATCTGAGCGCAGTTTGTGCAGAAACCATTTTCCCTCCGGGTTGAACCCGATCCGCACATAGCTGGCCATAATCTTATTATGCCTGTATCTCAGGGAATTGCCGTTTCGTCCGTTTACAATCTCCACATTCAGGTATTGCTTCCACGGCCCTTTGTCCAAATGGCTGCGGTGCATCCGCTTGATGTAGAGGGTGAGTATTTTCACGTGCGTGGGAATATCTTCCAGAAACCGGTTGTATTCATCGCTGTACTGATCTGATGGCGTCAGCAATTTCACTGCCGAGCCTAAAGTACGGTGAGGGCTTAGCAGCGGGCGGGAAGGTCGCGCATCGGGATAAATGATTTTCCAGCGGTTTGAATAGTTGTAATTAATGAGCACATCAATCATCTCGGAGTCCTTCTCCAGGTCATGGATATAAAACGGGCCATATTTTATGGCGTTCTGCATGGATTTTGAAATTTCCGATTTCCCGCCACCCGAAACCGTACAGGGTTTGTGGCAGAAAATCCCTTCCGGCGCCGTGTCAACAATCCGCCAGAGTTTCTGATCCGAATGCCGGACCAACTGAAATTTATGTCCTGTGGGATGAACGTAGATTTTTTCGGGTGAAAGCTTCAGCTTTTGCTCCCTGCCTTCGTGCATCCAGCTCACGCTTCCCCTTTCGGTATCCAGGTCGGCATGTTCGTGAATGTATATGATGTTTGGATATTTTTTGTCGATGGCATAATTTTCAGGCATCACATCGATTTTGTCCCCAAGCAGCTTTTTTACCTCTTCCAGGGAGTATTTGTGGTTGAACTTTTCTGAAAACGGCTCGCCGAACAGGTTATCGCCCATGTTGCCGCAACTGAAGGCAATGGCGCCACCGGCGTGTTCCTCTTCCACCAGTCCGTACAGGTTGGCGGAATAGCTGATCTGGGTTTTAATCTCCTTTTTGGAATAGCCGTAATAGTTGTCGGCAATGAGAGTCACCACCACACCCCGCTCATCGCGACAGCTGATTTTGAAAGCATTTCCGTCATTGTACAGTTCGTTTTCATCGGTCCAGCACATGCCGTCATGGCGTTGCCTTTCGGTGGCATCATTGAAATGGGGAAGCCCCAGGTCTTTCTTTTTCAGCGCGGTGAGCTGAGGCGCCAGAATAACGCACCCGGTGTGTCCCGTCCAGTGCTCAATGTCGAGCGCCGCATCGTTTTCAGCAAGATTGTGGTCGCCCGCATTCCCAAAAATGGTTTCCACAAAATCAAGGTTACTGACCAGACTTCCGGGCGCAAAAAACCGGATTTCCATACTTTTTTCACTGATTACTCCTTTCACCTCCGGGCAAACCACCGGACGAAGCAGCAGCGAAGCCATGGTTTTGGCCTTGTTCTGCTGATTTGCAGTGAACGGAAGGATATTCATCTCCCCGGAAGGATGCAGCGCCTCATGCAGCATGTGTGCAAAGGCAATTTTCGGCACCTCTTTTTTGTCGGGGGCAACCGGAAGCCCGCCATCTGCAATGTGAAAAGTCCCTTCGGTTGTTCTTTTGTCAGAAGCCGGATTGTTCAGGATTCCCTGTTCAAGCCGGTAGGAAGTCAGCAGTTTGCTTTCAAAAACGTCTCCGTTTGCAGGAAGGCTCACTTCACGGGCCATCCCGGGCTGGTTCAGCACTAAGGTTGCATTGGGCAAACGGCAGATTTTTTCAAAATGAAGGTCTTTTAAATAGTCATCAATGAAGTTTTGAATACGCGTGTCCACCGGGGAAAGATGCCCGGTGAGCAATCTTGATTTTTCCCTGAAACTGCTGAGCAGCCCTTCGGTGAGCGCCATGAAACGGGCGCCTGCAAGCTTTGCGCCTTCTTCGGTAGCATCAACAAACAGCGGTTGCCCTAATGAGGCAAGCTGCAAATTAATGTACAGAATCATTTCGCGCCGATCTCTTTTCCCGGCTTTTGTATTGATTTTCAAGTTGTTTTTTATCATTATTATAGGTAATTATATAATAACAACGAAAATACAACATTTTGAACAGCAATACGAAAAACAGCTGAACCTTAAGAATTTATTTATTTTGGCTTAGAAGAAATTTAATGTGGTGCACACCGATTTTTCATGTATTTATTCAACCGGTTTATAGCCTTCTGGAATGAGTGACTCGGCAGGGTCGTACGGAAATACGTCTGCAATGGTGCTCACGGCAAGCGAAGAAACAACATAAGGAATCACTAAAAACGAGAGGCTCTCATCCAGCCTGTGGAGCGCTTCCTGAATATCATCGGCCATCACCAGATAGTTTGTGCGCAGTTTTTTCTCTTTTCCGGCTTCTTCATCAATGGTAACCAGATTAATCGTTGCCCTGAACCACCACTCCCCTTTTTCAAAGGGAAAAGTTTCCACAATTCTCGATTTTTTGATGTCGGTAACGGTAAATTCTCCTTTGACAATTTCCCGCATTTTCCGGATAATCCGTGCTTCGGCATCGGTAAAAGAGACAGCATCCAGCAGGAAGTTTTCGGTTACCTTTTGCTCTCTGCCGCTTTCGGGCATTTTTGTATATTTTACTTTACATTCAAACCAGGTCTGCATTTTTCAATATTTTTAATCCGGGCGCAAAAATAGGAGAAATAGTCAGTCCTGGAAGTGCAATTTTCAATTCTTCCATTAAATTCTCATGTCTTTGCAGGTATTGTCCACAAAATTAATTCGCAGAAACGATGAAATAGTTTATTTTGCAATCAATTAAAAGGAGGACAAAATTGGCACATTCACATAGTCACGAAGTAACTCACGGAAAGGCATTTGCCATTGGAATCGGGCTGAATATCCTTTTTGTGGCGGTAGAGATTTTTTTTGGCTTTATTGCCAACTCTTCGGCACTGCTTGCAGATGCCGGGCACAATGCCAGCGATGTGCTGGGACTGGCTTTTGCCTGGGCTGCTGCCTGGCTGGCAACAATCCGGCCTTACGGAAAATATACCTACGGTCTGAGAAAAACAACAATTCTGGTTTCCATTCTGAATGCCCTGCTTCTTTTTGGCGCAGTGGCTGCCATTGCCTGGGATGCCATTGAAAAGCTTCAGAACCCACAGCCCGCCGGCGGGAAACAAATTATGATTGTCGCTGCAATCGGCGTAGTAATCAACACATTCACCGCACTGCTTTTCATCAAGGGGCAAAAGCACGATTTGAATATCCGCGGTGCATTCCTGCACATGATCGCTGATGCAGCCGTCTCCTTAGGCGTTGTGGTTTCGGGATTACTCATTCTGGTAACCGATAAATACTGGATTGACCCCGTTACAAGTTTTGTGATTATCGGCGTAATTCTCTGGGGAACCTGGCACCTGTTTTCAGAATCAATAAATCTGGCATTGGATGCCGTCCCCAGGCACATCAACGTTGATGAAGTGAGAAAGTTTCTTGAATCACAGCCCGGGGTGGAAAGCCTGCACGACCTGCACATCTGGGCGCTGAGCACCACGCAGGTAGCGCTCACAACCCACCTGGTGATTCCGGACGGAAGCGATGATGATTTTATCACCCACCTCCGCGAGGAGCTGAAACAGCGATTCAAAATTGAGCACACCACATTTCAGATTGAAAATGAGGATCTGCAGCAGTCGGGCGATGAGAAATGTTAGAAAATGATGGTGAATTTATCCCAGATTACGCATTAGACATTTTAAGCGGTAAATCCAAAGGCAATACTGTCTTGTGAGTAACCTCACTATGGGTAAAGTACAACTCGAATTTCATATCAAAATTTTCTCAAATGCCACGCGTTAGAAATTAGATCAATAATAACACACTTTTTTCTAATGCGGATTCCGGGTTTATATTTCAGCCGCTATTTGAAAGTGAAGAACTGAATACCCGCATGCCATCCAGAAGGGCAATCAGGACACAGACAGGCTCTTGATTTTTAAAAATTATCCTCTTTTTTATAAAATTATCTTTTTTTATGGGCTATCTTTACGTTTTTCAAAAAATCATCCATAAAAAATATTTTCAATGAGTACAAACAGAAGACAATTTATTCGGAATTCAGCAATTGCCACAGCCGCTATCAGCACATTGCCGGGAATTATGAATGCCTGCACTTCGCCGGCAGAAAAAGTGACCGTCGGGCTGATTGGCTGTCGCAGCATGGGGTTCAGCGACCTTAAAAGCTTTTTAAAGGAAGAGAACAATGTGGAATGTGTCGCCCTTTGTGATGTGGACAAAAAAATCCTTGAATCGCGGGCAGCGGAGGTGGAAAAAATGACACAAAAGAAGCCGCTGATGTATGCCGATTTCAGGGAGATGCTTGATAATCCGGATATTGACGCTGTAATTGTCGGAACGCCTGACCACTGGCATGCACATATGACCATCATGGCATTGCAGGCTGGCAAGCATGTGTTTGTTGAGAAACCGATGGCTCACAGCATTGAAGAGTGCTATGCCATGGTGCGAGCAGCGGAAAAATACCCCAAACTGACCGTGCAGGTGGGCATGTGGCAGCGAAGTTCAAAACACTGGTTTGAAGCTTCCGACATTGTGAAATCAGGGCAGCTTGGCGATGTGCATCTGGTGAAGGCATGGATTTACAAGGGATACGACGAGCCTTACCCATCATTGCCCGACTCTGATCCACCGGCAGACGTGAATTATGAAATGTGGCTTGGCCCCGCCCCGAAGCGCCCCTTCAATCCCAACCGTTTTCACTACAATTTCCGCTGGTGGTGGGATTATGCCGGTGGCGCCATGACCGACTGGGGCGTTCATCTGCTTGATTTTGCGATGTATGCCATGGATGCCGGAATGCCACAGAAAATCTCTCCCGGAGGAGGTATTTTTTATCATGAAGAGGGTGCAGTGGAAACTCCTGACATCCAGCAGGCTTTATATGGTTATCCCAAGCATACCATGGTCTGGGAATGTGGCCTCAATCCGGGAATCGGTCCCTACGGGAAGGGACACGGAGTGGCTTTTGTCGGGCAAAAGGGAACACTGGTTGTTGACCGCAGCGGGTATCAGCTTATGCCCGACCGGAATGATGCCAAAAAAGAGCCGTTCTTCGAGGGGTATAAAAAGGACAATTACGGCGACGGTCTTGATGAACATGTGAAGAATTTCCTGGACTGCATTCGCAGGGGCGGAACACCCAATGCTTCCGTGGAAGTTGGCGCCAAAACGGCAATCGTTTCCGAAATGGGAAATATTGCATACAGAGTTGGAGAGGTGATTCACTGGGATGATGCCGCCAAAAAGTTTCTGGAAGAAAAAGCCGACAGGCTTACGCGGCTGAATTATAACGAAGCGTGGAAATTGCCGGTCATTTAAGCGAAATTTTCAGGAAAAATAGAAAAGTAGGAGGAAGTAGCTCAGCGGTAGTCCCGAGTTACCGGGTTGCAAAACCGCACCTAACGGGTGGTTGGAATTTTTCTTGTAATCAGCCGGAGAAGATGTTACCTGCTGCCAACAATCACTTTCCCTGCCTGAACAGGATTTCCTTCTCTTCCTTGGTGAGCTTTTCATAACCCGATTTGGAAATTTTTTCCAAGATGCGGTTGATTTCTTCCTGCTGCTCATGTTTCATCCGGTTATAATCGTGGTCATCGCGTGGCGGCGCCTGTTGTTTAAAAGTTACTTTCATGTGCTTTTTGGGTTTAAACCAGCTTTCTGCCTTACTGATTGCAACAATCAGTCCGGAGCCCCAATCCTTCCCTTTTCGCAACTGTGCAATGTAGAACCATCCCCAGACTGCCCCGCCTATGTGGGCAATATTTCCACCCGGATTGGAAGCTGAAATGCCGATTACAGAAAGGATGACATAAAAAGCGGCGATGTATTTCAACGGGAACCGCCCGATGAAAAAGAGGTGAATTTCACGCTGCGGGTCATAAACAGCAATAGCTGTCAGAATGGCAAAAACCGAAGCTGAAGCCCCTAACAGCAGGGCATTTACCGAAGTGAATGCCGGAAAAATATTGTAAGCCAGCACATAGAGCAACGCCCCCGCCAAGCCTCCGGCAAGATAGACACTCAGCAATTTTTCACCCTCAAAATGATAAAGGAAAAGCCTTCCGAACCAGTATAGGCCCAGCACATTAAAAATCAGATGCAGAAAGCCGGTATGCAGAAACATGTAGGACACGGGAGTCCAGGGGCGATGCAGCAAAGCGCTCAGGTCAGAAGGTACCGAAAGCCATTCCACCAAAGGGAGCGGTCTGCCCGAAAGGAAAAACAGAACGCCAATCAGCTTAATCACCAGAAAAACACCCAGATTGATATAAATGAGACGAGTCAGCGCTGAGCCTTCCTTAAACGTTCTTTTTATATCATCCCAAATTTCCATGTTCCCAAATTTCTGTTCCCGATACTCTGTACTCAATACTCAATACTCAATACTCAATACTCTGTACTATCTTAATAAAAATGTTTCGTGGATTTATTCCAGTATTTAATCAGCAGGAAGCCAAACAACATTCCCCCCAAATGAGCAAAGTGCGCCACGTTGCTCCCCGGTTGCGACAATCCCAAATAGAGTTCAAGCACTCCGTAGCCGATAACAAAATATTTTGCCCGGATGGGAATAGGGGGAAACAGCAGCATGAGCTGCGTGTTTGGGAACAACATGCCGAAAGCCAGCAAAACCCCAAAAACAGCGCCCGAAGCGCCCACGGTCGGAATATCCCTCTTCAACTGAAAAATACGCTCTATCAGACTCAGTCCTTCAGCAGCATAGGCATTGCTTCCCGGATTATCATACCAGGTATTGATAAAATCGCGCACCTGAGCCGAAGCGTTTGGAAGATTTTTCTTCACAAACTGGTCTAACAGTTCCGGCGACGGCGTATTTCTGAATGCTTCAACCGCCTGATGAATGGAGGAGAGTTCGATGTGGTTCACAAACGTGTGCAGCGCCACCGCACCCAGTCCGGTTACGAAATAATAGACCATAAAACGCCGTGAACCCCAGACGCTTTCCAGCACACGGCCAAACATCCAAAGCGCAAACATATTGAAGAACAGGTGCGCCATTCCGCCGTGCATAAACATGTGGGTAACAACCTGATGCAGCCTGAATTTATCGGAGCCGGGGTAGTGCATCCCAAGGTATTCAACCAGATCAATGCCCATGCTATCCATTACCCAGGTAAGCAGCAAAAGCAGGACATTGATTATAATCAGATTCTTAACAACCGGCGGTATCGTATTGGTCAATGGGCGATAATTCATGTTTCAAAATTTAAAATCAATGGCAGTAAATCATTTGCCTGAAAAATCTTCAAAACTACAAAATAACATCAAATGGTTACCTGTTGAATAACTTTTCGATCTCTCCCAGCGTGAAAATGGTGAGTACTTTTTTTCCGTCGGGTGTATAGTTGGGTTTTGCACAGGCAAAAAGCTTGTCGATCAGGTGGACAATCTCTTCCTGCGTCAGCTCGGCGCCATAGTTGAGGGCAGAAGCCCTGGCCAGCGACGCAGCCACCTGCTCGCGGGCTTTCGCTTTGGCATCCACGGGTGAGTTTTTATACTCTTCCAGCAACTTTTCCAAAATGATTCCGGGTGAAGAGACAGACAACATTCCCGGAATGCCATTGATAACAAAGGTGTTCTTACCAAATTCCCGAACATCAAATCCCAGCGAAAGCAAATCACCGGTGATATTTTTCAGCAACTCGGCATCGCCGGCATTCAGTTCGATGGTCTGAGGGAAAAGCTGCTGCTGGGTGGCAGCCGAATCCGACCGGAGCACCTCCATAAACTGCTCAAACAGAATGCGCTCGTGGGCACGCCGCTGATCGATTATCATCAGTCCCGATTTCACCGGCGTCAGGATGTATTTCTGCTTGAGTTGCAGCACTTTCTTCAAAGAGGTTTCCTCCGGAATTTTTGGACTCCACCCCGGGTCGGGTGCAGGCGTTTCGTCATCCAGCGGCTTCAGCACCAGTTGTGTTCCTTTGTACAGGTCTTCCCAGCGACTGAAATCCTTTGGCTTTGTGTGCTGACTTTCAGGAATTCTGAATGAAGGGGTTTTCTCCTGCTCAAACGGATTGTAGTCCGGGTTTATGCGGATCCCGGGATACAGAATATCCGTTTTATCCTTTTTGGCAAGCGGAATATCAATGCTTCCGCGCTGATCAAAATCAATGGAAGGAACCACGTTGTATTTTCCCAGCGATTCGCGGACAATGGCAAAAATCAACTGCCAGATGGAGCGCTCATCTTCAAACTTGATTTCTGTTTTTGTAGGATGAACGTTAATGTCAATAGCGGAAGGTTCAATTTCCAAAAAAAGAAAATAGGAAGGAAAGGCATCGGGAGGAAGAAGCTTTTCATAAGCCTGCATCACGGCACGGTGAAAATAGGGATGCCGCATATAACGCCGGTTCACGAAAAAAAACTGCTCGCCCATCGTTTTCCGGGCAAATTTAGGCTGCCCCACAAAACCGGAAATGGTTGTCAGGCTGGTTTTCTCACCAATCGGAATCAGGCTGCTGTTGATATTTTTCCCGAAGATATCCACAATCCGGCGCCTGAGATTGCTTTTCCCCAGCTCATAGAGCAGTGCGTCGTTATGAAAAAAGGAGAACCGGATTTCCGGGTTGGGCAGAGCTACCCGGTGTATTTCGTTGATGATATGCTTCAGCTCGGTGGTGTTTGCTTTCAGGAATTTTCTACGGGCAGGCACATTAAAAAACAGGTTTTTGACGGTGATTGAAGTCCCGTCGGAACACCCGGCGGGTTCCTGCTTTTTCACCTCAGTGCCCAGGATATGGATAAACGTGCCCACTTCGTCTTCCACCCGTTTGGTGCGCACTTCAACATCGGCAATGGCGGCAATGGATGCCATTGCCTCACCCCGGAATCCCATGGTGCGAATGGAAAACAAATCGTTCGCCGAGCTGATTTTGGAAGTGGCATGGCGCTCAAAAGCCATCCGCGCGTCGGTTGGCGACATCCCACACCCGTTGTCGGTAACCTGAATCAGGGTTTTTCCCGCATCTTTGACGTGGATGACAATCTCATCGGCGCCTGCATCCAATGCGTTCTCCACCAACTCCTTCACCACCGAAGCCGGCCGCTGAATCACTTCGCCGGCGGCAATCTGGTTAGCTACCGAATCGGGTAATAGTTGAATGATATCGCTCACTTGAAAATGATATCAGAATAAAAAAACAGATAGAGAATAAGTGCAAAAATCACAACAAGGATAATCAGGCGCGTATTGGAAGCTCTCCGCTCCTTTTCAGAAGAGCGCGACAAGCCGCCCTGTGCCTGACGAAACTGCCCTTTAATATTGGGCCGGTAAGGCGTACTGCTTTCCGTTTTTTCTTTGGGAATACCCAATTCCTCACGGATTCGCTGCTCTCTTTCCTCGCGCTCTTCCTTGTCAGGGTCCCAAAACCGCGGGGTGATATTGAACTTTTTTGCAGAAGGTGTATGAAAAAATTTTCCAATCATAACCGTCACTAATTTTAACGCAAAGATAAGGTAATTCAGAGAATTACTCAAGGAATCTTTAAAATCTATCGCACAGTCGGTAGAGTTTTTAATTTAAGTTTTAGGGCATAAAACTTAAACGAAAAATAATTTCACCCGTTTTATCATTCAGAAAAATCGTTTCTCTTTCCGCTACAAACGGCGCTTCGTTCTCTTCCTGCAACTTGTTTATGGTTCTGTCATACAGTGATTCATCGTTGCGTTCGAGATAGAGATAAACCGGTTTGCCGGAATCAGCAATTGATTGCAGATTGAATTTCTCACCCCAGTATTTCATTTCGTCACTCCAGGTAAAGTAGCTGTAAAACCCGGGATACAACCTGTTCAGAATCGGCCCGTATTCTTCTTTCTTTTTGTTATTTGCCCACGCCATGCTGTACATGAGGGTGTATTCGATAAAAGGGCTTCCGTAATTTTGTGAAACCACAATTTTCCAGCTCTCTTTTTCAAGCGATTGCGCCACATGCCAGGTGGGCATCCGGCTGGCGATATCGGTCTCCATGGCTTCGGTTTTCACAGGCAGCCACTGCCTGTTGAATTGAAACTGCCAGACGAAAAAGAGTGCAATTCCCGTATAAATAAAGGTGTTGGCGATTTTTCCGGGGAGGACTTTTTTAACCATTTCGGCAAGGATAAAAACCATCAGCGGTTGCAGCATCAGCACAGGAATGAAATAGTGATGCGCATAATGTTTCCCCACCATAACAATCTGCAATGAAATCGCAGCAATCACAGCGATGGCAAGCCACAGGATTTTTTTATCCGCCCTTTTTCTGGAAAAAAGGACATAACCGACCAGGATTGCAATCAGACTGAAAAAGAGATAAAAATAGCGTTTTTCATAGCCATACAGTTCTTTCAGATTTACTGCAAGTGAACTGAAATCAACAATATTGGCTTCTCCGCCGCCATATTGCCCGCTGTGCAGGAACAGTTCTTTCACCCACGACAAAAAAATCCCAAGGCGAAGGGTCATCGGTAAGGCCATGATGAGAAAAAGGGCTATGGAAAATCCCAAAAACAGAAGCTTTTTTCTCCATCCGTCAACAAGCACAAACGGAATTACCAAAAGCGGCAAAAAAGAGAGTTTTATGCTCAGTCCGAATGCCGACAGCAAACTAAAAAACAGCAACTCCCTCATTGTGATTTTCTCTTTTTTATGATAAAGTGCGATAATCAGCACCATGAGCAAAACCACCGGGAAAGGCATCAGGAGTTCCGGCATCACCCTGCCGGTGAGGTCATACCAGATGACGGGAAGAAAAACGGAAGTTTGAAGAAGCAGGGCATAGGCAATATTTCCGGTAAACTTTAAAACCTGCATTCCCGCAAACAGCAACAAAAGCATGATAAATGCTGCAATAGACTGACTGACAACACCTAAATACAAGTCCGGATGGATAAAAACATCTTCAACAAACGGAACAGGCGTGGAACGAACTGCATAAACTATTCTGAATATCAGCGCAACCAGCAGTTGAAGCGGCGTTCCGGGATTATCAAAATGCCCGACTTTGAGTGTTCCGTCAGCCATGGTGAGGCCGCTCATAAAATAGATATATTCCGGGTCACAGGTGCGCAAAGAGAGATTGCCCAGCAAATGACGAAAATAGCTGCTGATGATAAAATAGACCAGGGAAAAAAGCAGCAAAAGCGCTTTTTTGATTTTTAAAGTATCGGTCCTATCCCATTTCATCTGTTTTGCCGTTAATTGCAGTTTTATTTCTGGCAGCTAAAATAGGTAAAAAACAGTTAGGCCTGCCGCACTGAATTCTCAAGAACATTCAGGCTGTTGGGGCCTTCGTTGAAAAGTAAATCCAGAATGCTCAGATTGGGAATGAATCCCTGTTTTTCCTCAAAAACCTGTGTGTAAGGCTGCGGGTTAAATTGCGGGTCGGGAGCGGCCCGGTGCTTTTTAGGCGAAAAAGCTTCCCGGAAATTAAGCGCGTTGCCTTCAATTTTTTCAAAATCTGCGGTCAATTCCGGCAATTTTTCAATATCCAATAAATCACAAAGCAACGCAATGGCTTTCAGGTTAAAATCAAAAAGAAATTTCATTTTGTTTTCAAAAAAATGAAAAATTTCATCTTCGTAGAAACTAAAAAAAGGCGATGAATTGTAAGCCGAAAAAATGGTCCGCCAGTGATTCCGCTGCCATTCCATATCGTAGGAAATGCGCAGCTCCCTGATCTTCACATTCCGGCCACGCCCCTTCGCCACCGGAACAATCAGTGGAATCATTCCATTAGCACCGAAAATTTCATACCGGTTGCGGTAGGTCTGTTTCGTGAAATTTTCATGTTGCTCCAGATAAACATTTTCAAACAGCAAAAACTTTGAAAAAAACTGCACCGGCGGGAAAGTGGCCGTACTGAGAAGAATCGCCTGTTGCTGAACCATGCTCATTCGCTGAAAAATCCGGATTTTTCATCCTCTTCGTCATCAAACTCAAAACCTTCCGGGCCGGGCTTTTCAGCTTCTTCAACCTCCGGTTTGGGAATCTGTTTCACAGCTTGTCTGTAATCCTTCTTCAGCTTCCAGGTGCGCGGATAGAAAAATACGGCAGCGATAATGTAACCCAGCAGCACACAGCAAAGGATGAGCAAAACCAGCGGAACATCCGGGAGTTCCCAGAAAAAGAGATGGATGGTTATTTCAAAGGAATTCTGCAAAGTGAAGATTACCAGCAAAATAGCAAGTATGAGAAGAATGATGATTGCTGCACTCATAATATTGAATTTTCTTCCGAAGATAAAAAAAAAGGATAACATAAAAGCGTTATCCTGTTGAAAAACTTGCGTATAGCTTACCGGATGAAGCGGAACATTCTGTTAATCCTGACCTTCCCGGGCAGTGATCTGTCCTTATCCAGAGAGAGCCAGATGAAACTTGCCTTGCCCACGATGTGATCTTCGGGCACAAAACCCCACATGCGCGAATCGGCGGAGTTGTGGCGGTTGTCGCCCATCATCCAGTAATAGTCCATCTTAAAGGTGTAGCTGTCAGTCGCCTCGCCGTTAATGAAAATGGCGTTATCTTTTACTTCCAGCCTGTTGTTTTCATAAACCGAAATAATCCGCATGTAGATGGGCAGATTTTCCGTGGTGAGCTGAACGGTCTTTCCTTTGGCAGGAATGGTCAACGGCCCGAAATTATCCACATTCCAGGGATAATCCTTACTGTGCGGGAAAATATTTTCATCCCAGACGCCCGGCTCTTCTTCCATTTTTTTCACTGAGGTAACGTTGGCAAAATCTTTCAGTTTTTCCACATTTTCATCAATGAGCGGAAACATATACCGTTCGTTGGAGAAAGCGGCACGGTCATCTTCTGCAATACGGAGTTTATCCAACGATTTGCGGTTGATGGAAGTTCCGTTTGTATGCACAATGTAGTTGTGCTGCATCCCCCTGAAATGGTTTTGCGGTTTTCCGTTCACTTTCACCTGTCCGTTAACCATTTCAATTTCATCGCCGGGAATCCCGATGCACCGCTTGATGTAGTTTTCGCGTTTGTCCACCGGACGGGCAATCACATCACCAAAATTGCGCGGATTGTTCCACACATTGGCACGCCCGTAATTTCGCACCAACTGGTAATAGCTCTGGTTTTGAAGGAACAGCGCAACCGTGTCCCCTTCCGGAAAATGAAAAACCACCACATCGTCGTTCTTGATTTTCCCAAAACCTTTCAGCCGTTTATAGGGCTGCTTAATCCATTCCACATACGATTTTTTTGTGGATGAAAGCGGCATGGTGTTGTGCACAAACGGAAAGGAGATGGGCGTATTCGGTGTTTTCGGGCCATAGGCCACCTTGCTCACAAACAGGTAGTCGCCCACCAGCAGCGATTTTTCCATGGACGAAGTGGGAATGGTGTACGCTTCAATAAAAAACATACGGATAAACGTTGCTGCAATCACTGCAAAAATGATTGCATCCACCCATTCCACCAGCTTTGTCTGTTTTCCATCGGGCGGATTTTTCTTTTTCCAGAACGCCCAGTGGACTTTTTTGGTGATGTAAGCATCAAAGATAACGCCTAATCCGATAAGCCACCAGTAGTTGCCCAGCCAGATCACCCACAGGAGATATAAAAGTGCAACCGTAATAAATTTGAACCATTTGCCGGTCAGAGTATTTTTTGCCATTTATCTAAGATTAAATTTTCAACATATCTTTCATGGTGAGTATGCCTTTTTTCCCGATGCTGTATTCGGCGGCCAAAACGGCGCCAAAAGCAAAGCCTTTACGGCTTTTGGCGCTGTGGGTGATTTCAATGAAATCAACTTCGGAATCGTATTTTACGCGGTGAATTCCGGGAACTTCCCCTTCGCGCTCCGAAGTGATTGCAAGTATTCCTTCTTCCGGTTCGCTGTTTTCCTTCCATCCTTTCAGTGAAGGAATTATTCCGATGATATCATTTGCCAGCGTGAGGGCTGTCCCGCTGGGAGAATCCAGTTTTTGGGTGTGGTGTACTTCGGTCATTCCGGGTTTATATTCCGAAAAGTCAGCCATAAGGCGCGCCAGTTGGCGGTTCAATTCAAAAAAGAGATTCACGCCCACGGAAAAGTTGCTGCCATAGAAAAAAGTACCATTTTCTTCTTTGCATTTTCCGTGAACTTCCTCCTGGCGTTCAAGCCATCCGGTGGTGCCGCTGACAACCGGAATGCCGGCTTCAAAACATTTGAAATAATTTTCAACCGCAGTGGCCGGAGTGGTGAATTCAATGGCAGCATCGCATTGGCGAAGGTTTTCAACGGTGAGGTCGTGCAGATTATTGATGTCAATGATCAGCCCGGTCTGATGTCCCCGGGAAAGAAGAATTTTTTCAATCTCTTTCCCCATCTTTCCGTAGCCTATCAGCGCAATTTTCATGGTATTTTTTCTTTAATGAATTAAAATAAGCGACAAATTTACATGATAATCTTCAATTAGCACAAAAGCACATAACATTTGAACGATTAATTGAAAAAAATGCCGTAACGAGGAATGGAACCACAACAAACACAATAATTCACTTCAGATAAATATTATGCTTAAAAACCGCCATGACTCTTTATAGTTCTGCTGTGAGAAAATTTTGCTGCGACTTCACAGAGAAAATTCCCATAAAATTTTTAATGCGTACAAAATCACTATTTTTGCCGGGCAAAACGGGCACGATAAAATCAAACAAAAGTCTGATTAAGCCTCATGCCGTTTCTGGAAATTTTAAAAATGATTCGTGTGAAAAATAGTAAACTTGTGGCAACCGATCTCGACGGAACCTTTTTAAGGAACGATCACTCCATCAGTGAAAAAAGTCTGGATTCGCTTCGTTTGCTTGGCGAGAAACAAATTCTGAGGGTAGTGGCAACCGGAAGGAACCTGCGGAAAGTGATGGAGGTAATTCCCAGCCATGTGCCGTTTGACTATATCGTATATTCCTCCGGGGCAGGCGTTTACGACTGGACGAAAAGAGAGCATCTGTTTCACAAAAATATCAGCAGCAGGTCTTCCAACCAATTGATTCAATATTTTGTGCAGCAGGATTATAATTTTTATGCTTTTGATGAGGCGCCCGAAAATCATAGACTCTGGTATCACCGGGGAAAGCAGGAATGTGAGGAGTTCAACCGTTATTTTTCGTTTCACAATTCCGTTTCGCAGCAATTGCCCTCCAACGGGGAGCTTGCCAACGGGTTGTGCCAGTTTATGCTGATTATTCCTGAAAACGAAGCGGTTTTTCAAAGGATGAAGGAAGAAATTGAAAGCCGGTTCGATGAAGTGCGGGTGATTCGCTCCTCCTCGCCGGTAACGAAAGGATATATCTGGATGGAGGTGTTTCATCGCGAAGTTTCCAAGGGAAACGGCGTGGGGCATTTGTGTGAAATGCTGGGAGTTTCCCCGGAAGAGACCCTTGGCGTCGGCAATGATTACAATGATTTGGATCTGCTCCGGTTTACCGGACGCTCCTTCATCGCGGCAAATGCTCCGCACGAAATCAGAGGCTGGTTTGAGCCGGCTCCGTCAAATGAAGAGGATGCTTTTGCGTATGCAGTTCAGCATCTGCTGCAATAATCTGTTCTGAATTTTAATTAAGTATGGTTTTTTAGATATTAACAGAATATGAAACGAGCATGATTGTAGCCTCACACAAAAGCACAATGAATACACATGCGAGTTCCATATGATACCTTTGAAAATTATTAATATTAGTCACATGAAA
>CAZVAD010000040.1:0-21264 GCA_964624645.1 uncultured Mariniphaga sp. | reverse complement strand
TGCTCTACTTCCCGATAGCTATCGGGAGAAGCTATTCTCGCATTTTGTTTTGTAAATGAACTTCTGCTAAAGCAGTCTGCCCTTTAAGGCGCTGCAAATATATTGCTATTTTTTTGTTATCACAAAATATTTAAAATAAATCAGGGCAAACATATTCTATTTTTCAACTAACCTTTCCTGCTGGAGGGATAAATTCTGGAAAATCGGCTTGTTGCAGTGCTTCATCACCATATTGAAGTCCTGAATATCGAGACTCTTTGAATGTGCAAAATCAGCCGGCAGAACGGCTATGCGGAAAATCTGGTTTTCTGCTTCTGCAGGAAGCAATGTGTTGAAGTCAATGGTGCCTTCAAGAAAAATCTGAACATCGCCCACAGTGTAGTCGTAATTGTATTGCAATATGCCTTCGTTGCCGATTACTACAGTTTGCGGCAGCAACCGCCAGACATCAAGCACGCTGCCATCTTCAGCTTCTGCCAGTTCCCAGAGGATATATACCAGAACGATATCGGAATCATATACTTTTAAAGTTGACGGGAAAGCATAATATAAAGTGTAATCGTTCTCAGAGGTGAAATCCCCTTCAATTTCAAAAACGGAGCCCAAAAAAGAGTCGCCATCCTTTCCGTCCTTTCCATCTTTTCCGTCAAATCCGTCTCTTCCGGGCGGCCCGGGAACGCCCTCGCATGAAGCAAGTACTGCCAAAAATGCGATGAATAAAATTTGTGTAATCTTTTTCATAACTTAAAATTTTATGAGTCAATGGATAATGCACTACAGTTAGCAACTATGGTGCCATTTGTATGGATTCCTGCAAAAAACAAATCGCAGGTTTCACAGGATTCATTCCGTATGGTCGGGACGTAAATTGCCATAATTTTCAACAATTTCATCTAAAATTGTGGTTACGTCATGGTATGTTTCTGCCCGGAGCAGCCTGATTTTGACTTCGCGAAAGTTTGGTATTCCGGGAAAATATTTTGCAAGGTGGCGACGCATCATCAGGATAGCCGCCCGCTCATTATCTTTCCATTCCAGGTTGAGTTGTAGCTGTTCCCGCACATTTTCAACCACTTCTGAAATGGTTGGGGAGGGCAGGGTTTCACCGGTATTCATGTAATGTTTTATCTCTTTGAAAATCCATGGACGGCCAATAGCTCCCCGGCCAATCATAAGAGCATCCACGCCGGATTGTTCCAGCAATGCTCTGGCTCTTTCCCCGCTGGTAACATCTCCGTTTCCGATGATGGGGATTTTTATCTGCGGATTGTTTTTTACTTCGGCAATCATCGACCAGTCGGCATCGCCCACCGACATCTGCTCGCGGGTGCGGCCATGAATAGCCAATGCCGCGATGCCTGCATCCTGAAGCCTCAGTGCAGCTTCCATGATGGGTTTGTTGTTTTCATCCCAGCCCAACCGGGTTTTTGCGGTCACGGGCAGTTTTACTGCTTTCACTATTTCGGAAGTGATTTCCTGCATGAGCGGCAGGTTTCGCAACATACCGGCTCCGGCGCCATGCCGGACAATTTTTTTAACGGGACAGCCAAAGTTGATGTCTATAAAATCGGGTTGAAATTCTTCGATGATCTTTGCCGCATTCACCATGGAAGTCAGATTGTGTCCGTAGAGCTGTATGGCCACCGGGCGATCGAAATCGTACAGCTCCATTTTTTGTTTTGTTTTTTTGACGTCGCGCACAAGAGCTTCCGAAGAGATAAATTCGGTGCACATCACATCGGCGCCAAATTTTTTGCACATCCACCGGAAAGATTTGTAGGTAACATCTTCCATGGGGGCAAGAAAAAGCGGCGTCCCCTCTAATGTAAGGTTTCCGATTTTCATTTTGAAATGCTGAGTGTGTGGAGTGTTAATGACTTATTCAGTAATCACTGATTGAATTTTGAGTAGGTAACCACCAGTTTAATTCCCGGACGGCTTTTGCTTCCTTTTAAAACAACCCGGTTGGCTTCACTGTTTTTCACCAGCGGTGACAGATAGAATCCCAGATTTTCAAGGGATTTTTCTTCAATGAGCTCCTGAAGGTGCTGGGCGATATTGAAACGATAGGTGTAATCGGAACGCAGATATCCGCCGTAGTAGGTTGAACTGAAAAAGTAATCCTTTGGAAGAAATTCCTTTCCCGATTCATCCAGAGCAGTCAGAATAAGCTGTGACGGAGGCCAGAAATTACGAAAATCAGAGGCGATGGTATCTATCTGAAAAATTAACTCCGCCTTGTTGATGGCAATATTTGATGAATCTTTCCAGGTTGTTAATCCGTCAATGTAAATTTTCGATTTCAGTCCGCCTGTAGCCTGCACGTAAATCAGCGTATCTTCCATGGTTTCGCGGTTGAGTCCGGCATAAAACTCTGTGCCTGAATAATCGTGTCCGATGGAACTTACCCGGGCGCTGAACGGAGTGATTGCAAAGGCCTGATACATGGTGTCGGGTTTTTCCTTCGCTTTGTTTTCATCATTGTTGAAATAGATTGCCAGCGCCGAGCCGGGCGATCTGCTGCTGAAAACTGCCTCCTGAGTGAGGATTGCCCCACCGGGTTCAGAGAGTTCTTCGGCTTCAATATATAGCCCTTTGAAGAGTTCCAGAAAAACCTCGTTGTTTATCAATTGCAGGGAATCCGCATTTGCAAATTTTTGCCCAAAGGAATTATCCAGCGGAATAACGATGGATTGAAAAAATGTATCCTGGGATTCTGAAGCGAAGCGAATTTTGGGTGTGAATTCTTTTTCTCCCAACAGCTGGGATGATGCCATTGACTTTAGGTCTATGTCCTGATAATAAGGATAATTAACCGATTCGCCCTTTGCATTTGTAGAGTCGGCATAAATTGATTTGGTCAATTCATAAACTCTGAGTTTTTGCGGAGTCAGCGTATCTCCGTAGAATTTTTTATAGCTCAGGAAAAGTTTAACCGAGTCAACAATCGGATTGGTGCCAAAGGCGGGATACCCCTGCAGCCTGAACTGGGCTGCAAAATTGATGGTAGTTTTCCCGAACACGGGATCATAAATGCTCCCCAATAAATTTTTGCTTGCCTGATCCGTCCGGATCGGCCCGTCGGTGAAGGTATAGGCAGAGATACTGCTTTTATCCACCGTGTTTCTGACTTCAATAATATCCGTTGAGGGCAGCAATTCCATTCCCAGTTCATTGGGATCGCTGCATGAAAAAGCAATGACTGTAAGCGCTAATACCCATGCAGTTATGTGATTTTTAATCGTTGTCTTTAATTTCACGGAAATCTTGTTTTTTAATAGTTATTCCCAGATTGTACAAATAAACCACAAACGTATAAAAAATCAATGAGGGAGTTACGAAAACGACTGATTTTTTGACTTTTTAATAACTACCATATCGTTTGGTAAAAATCATCGTAGGTGTCAATGAAGTCATCTTTTGGCTGAGGCCCAAGGAATGGTTTCCCCAGAGATTGGATATATTCTCCAATTTCGCTGTTGATTGTTTCTGCACCCTGGATAACGGCGTCCGAATAATCAAGAGCCATTTTGCTGAGGTTGAGGTAATCCGGATTTTCAAGAAGGGCAACGTGCTCGGGTAACATTCCGTCAAGCAGTACCTTGTCTTTCAATTCGGGGTTCAGCGGTTTTTTAAACTTGTCATTATAAACCGAGTAAATAACCTTGGACTGAACAAACAGCGGATTGTTGTAGTAATATTTTTTTATGAACAGTGGAACCAAGGCGGTCATCCAACCGTGGCAATGGATAATATCGGGCGCCCACCGGAGTTTGATAACGGTTTCCAGTACGCCGCGTGCAAAGAAAAGAATACGCTCATCGTTGTCGGGGAATTCCTCACCCTTGGAATTTGCAAAAATATGTTTCCGGTGAAAATAATCCTCATTGTCAATAAAATAAACCTGCATACGGGCTGTCTGTATAGAGGCAACTTTAATAATCAGCGGATGGTCGGTATCGTTGATTACCAGATTCATACCCGAAAGTCTGATCACCTCATGCAATTGATTTCGCCTCTCATTAACCAAGCCGTAGCGGGGCATGAACGTGCGTATCTCTCGTCCTTTTTCCTGTACTCCCTGCGGAAGATACCGGGAAATTTCAGACATTTCTGTTTCGGGTAAATAGGGTGTGATCTCTTGTGAGATATAAAGAATCTTTTTCTTTTCCATGTGAATAAATAAGCGCAGAATTTTTTTAAAACAGTTGCAAAGTTAATGAAAATATACCGAATTACCAATTATAGTCATTCCCACAGCATTAGGGAAGCGGTTAGAAATTTAATGGACAGGACGAATCATAACAGGCGCAGCAATAAGCGACGGGAATAAACTTATGTAAATTACAGGACATTGCGGCTCAAAAGAAAAAATCTTAGTTACTTTGTCCGGTTATTTATTTGAATGGAACTGGTTAAAACAATAAAGGAGCTCCGCTTTTTGCTTGAGAATAAGTATAGCGGTGGGAGCGTGGGCTTTGTGCCCACAATGGGAGCCTTGCACCGCGGGCATTTGTCGCTGGTGGAAGCTGCTGTCCGTGAAAATCCGGTGGTGGTGGCAAGCATTTTTGTAAATCCGGCTCAATTCAATGATCCGGAGGATTTGAAACGCTACCCGCGTAGTCTGGAAGCTGACTTACATTTGCTGGAACCGGCAGGATGCAAAATTGTGTTTGCTCCCGATGTAGAAGCGGTTTACCCCGAGCCGGATACCCGGAATTTTGATTTTGGGTTGCTGGACAAAGTGATGGAAGGGAAATACCGCGCGGGACATTTCAACGGCGTGGCACAGGTGGTGAGCAAATTATTTGAGATGGTGAAACCCGACAAAGCCTATTTCGGGTTGAAAGATTTTCAACAGCTTGCTATCATCAAAAGCATGGTGAAAATGCTGAAAATGCCGGTTGAAATTGTTGCCTGCCCGATTATCCGGGAGGAGAACGGACTGGCAATGAGCTCAAGAAATGAGCTGCTCACAACAGAAGAGCGGAAAAATGCAGCGCTGATTTTTCAGACGCTCACCCGGGCAAAAGAACTTTCTGGCAAAAAAACCATTCAGGAAATCCAAAACATGGTGGTGCAGACCATCAACAAAAACCCGTTTTTGAATGTTGAATATTTTGAAATTGTTGATGCTGAAAACCTTCAACCGGTGAATTCCATGAGCGGGGAGGGGAAAAAGGTGGGTTGTATTGCGGCTTTTTGCGGTAAAGTGCGCCTGATTGACAATATCGAATTGAATTGAAAATTGTGTTATGTATATTGAAGTTTGTAAATCGAAAATTCACAAAGTTACGGTAACCGATGCCAACCTGCATTATGTCGGAAGTATCACCATTGACGAAGACCTGATGGATGCCGCCAATCTCATTGAAAACGAGAAGGTACAGGTGGTGAACATCAACAATGGGGAGCGGTTGGAGACATACGTTATCAAGGGGGAACGCGGCTCAGGAACCATCTGCATGAACGGTGCGGCAGCCCGCAAAGCTGCCGTGGGCGATTTAGTCATCATTATTTCTTATGCCATGATGGACTTTGAAGAGGCAAAATCTTTCGATCCTTCCATTATTTTCCCGGAAACGGAAACCAACCGCCTGCGCTGATATTTATACAAACTTTTCTCTTTTCTGTAGATTATAAAGCCCGTAAAGAATAAAAACGATGATGCCGCAGCTCAGGAAAATACGATTTTTGGTGATTAATCCCTGCCAGATGATTTCATTGAAGTTGCTCGGTATCTGAAAAGGATTTATAAAGACATTCCACTGAGTCCGCGATACGGCATCTTGCAAAATAATCAGCGCCACGCCGATGAGCACCATCACCACTGCCGTTCCGTTTCCGTTTTTTATAACGGTTGAGAACATAAAAGCCATGGAGCCCATAAAAACAATGGGATACATCAGCTGATACGACATTTCCAGAATATCGGTCTTATATAGCAAAACGGACGCTGCGCCTGAAAACAGGATAATAATCAGAAAAATCAGCACATAAATCATCAAAAGCCTGACCAGCCAGATTTTATAGCGGTAGTTGGGAATTCCGAACAGGATTTCCAGAATCCGCGAGTCGTCATCGTTTTGAATGCCAAAGACCGAAGGATAAAAAATTATGAGGATTCCCGGAAAAATCAGTAGGTTATAGACCGTTCCGTCAGTCAGAGGCTGGCCTGTGCGGACGGTCTGAATGGCAAACAGAAGGAAAAATGCAAATGCCGCAATGAGAAACCAGATAAACCTGCCGGCAAAAATAATCTTCAGGTTGTATCTGATCATTCTCACCGAGTTTCTGAGGCTGTTTGCGATATTGAGTTTTTGTTTCATTTCTTTCAGCTTTTTTTAACAAAATCTTTGAGCAGGCAGAGGTAGGCGTCTTCCAGGTTAGATGAGACGGATATGGCATCGTCCGACGGCTTTTCTTCTGAAAGTAGTCTGATTTTAATATTGTCGCCATCGCGCAGGTGATGAATAATCAGCTGTTTGTTTGCAAAGTTGTCAAACTCTTTTGCCGGAATGGTCATTTGCCATACAAATCCGTCGCCCATGCGAACCATGTCATTGGGCGTACCGAAATATTTCAGATCGCCGCGGTTGATTACCGCCACCTGGTTGCAGGAGCTGGAAATATCCTCGATGATATGTGTGGAGAAAATTACCACCCGCTCGCGGCTCAGCTCCACAAGCAGGTTCCTGAATCGGATGCGTTCGCGCGGATCAAGGCCTGCCGTGGGCTCATCCACTATCAGAATCCGGGGCAGATTCAGCAGAATCTGCGCAATGCCGATGCGCTGCTTCATTCCCCCTGAGAAAGACCCGATTTTATCATCTTTGCGTTCAAACATGCCCACGCTTTTCAATACATACTCAAGACGTTCATCCCGGGTTTTTATATCCTTGATTCCTTTCAGGATAGCCTGATAATCAAGGAACTCCCATGCCGACATGTTCTCATAGGTTCCAAAAGCCTGCGGCAGGTAACCGATTAGTCCCTGCAACTCTTCCCGGTGCTTTTGAGTATCCAGTCCGTTTATCCATATTTTTCCGTAGCTCTGCTCAAGGATTCCACAGATAATCCGCATCATGGTGGATTTTCCGGCGCCATTGGGGCCAAGCAAACCAAACATGCCGGTTTTTATTTCGAGCGAAACGCCGTTCAGCGCACGGAAAGGAACTTTGCGCTTTCCGATTATCGGAATCTGCCGGACAGTGGTGAAATACCAGCGCCGCAAATTGCCGAAACGGCCTTCAATCCGTGCAATATTCAAGTGCTTATTGTGAATATAATCTCCCGTGCTGTGGATAACCAGCGCCAAAAACCAAAGAATCCCGACAAAAATCACCATGCCCGTATTCTCCCAGCGCCTGAAGAAAACAAACAGAAAAACTGCAGGAACACCCCAGTAGATGATGCGTTGAATGATCCGGCCAGCTTTGAGGTAAGCCGGTCTGGATGTGGACTCATGCCTATTTTTCAAAACCTGTAACAAGGGTTTTGAAAGAATGAACAGGAAAAAATAGAGCGCAAGGGACATCACCAGCATCCAGAAATTGGAGGACAGATAGAAAAAGGTGAAATAAATGAGAAATCCAAAAAAAGGAATTTGCCAGATGAGGTCGTAAAAATCGCGTATATTTTTGTAATCTTTCAATAATCCGGCGCGTTCCCTGATTTTTATTCCGGCTTTCCATTCGCGGACAAAGCGATGGTCGCGGTCGTAAATTTTTACCAGTTTCTGCACCACAATCCGTATCGGTTCATTTTTGTCGATAACCGATGTGCTTGCCTGCCGGAGACTGGTCAGAACGAAAGCCAGAACTCCGGGGATCAGCACGGTGACGAGCATGAAAGCCAGCAATTGCCAGATAAAGGAATCAATTTTGAAAAAGATATAAAGGGCGGAAATTACAAACAATACCAACTGCAATGCCTTTAAACTCCAGTGGAGTGATTTGAGCCAGTTGATTGCGTTTTCCATTCCAAAATAGAGCGTTGGCACAAAAACCAAAGTCAGCAATGTGCTCACGGAAAGCCCTCCGATGACTGTGATGGCAAATGGTGCTCCGATGGCGCCCACATATTCCGATTGCCCGAGCGCCAGCGGGAACATGGCCACAATGGTCGTTATGGCGGTAATCAGAATCGGGCGCACGCGAGACAGTCCCGCGGTAATCAGCGCACGTGATTTGCGGTCTCCCCGTTTCCTTAAAATGTTGGTATAGTCAATCAGGATGATTCCGTTATTGACCACGACGCCCAACAGAATGAGAAAACCTGTGAGCGTATTGGCATTAAAAAGATTGTTTCCGGTGAAAATCAGTGCAATAAAAGAACCGATGGCAGCCAGAGGGACGGAAAACATGAGCACTATAGGAGTGGTCAGCGATTCAAACACGGAGGCAAGAATCATCAGAATGAGAATGAATGCGGCAGCAATCAAAAAGTAGAATTCCGAAAACTGGTCTTCTTCGTGAATCACTTCAATGGCAACACCCGGTGGTATTTTATAGGCGGCTACAATCTCATCAATTTCGAGCCTGTAGCCTTCCAGAAGGTCTTTTGACTGTTGCGCCTCAGGAACAAAACTGTAGAAAAGTTCAATCTGTTTTTCCTGATTCACACGGGTTATACTGGCCATTCCTTCTGCATATACCAGGTCTGCAATGTCCTGTAATTCAAAAGTTGAGCCTTGTCCTGCGCTGACAGGCATTCTTCTCAGATCATCAATATCCTTTTCCCGCTTTTCTTCTTCCTCTGATAATTTTTCCTTTATGATGATGCCATATTCTTCATTGCCCTGTTTGAAATTCACACCCGAAGTAAACTCGCGGGTGAAGGAGCCAAGCTCGTTTGAGATATTGTTCAGATTCAATCCGAATTGCGTGAGCAGCAGTTGATTGAAGTAGAGATGCAGCTCCGGACGGTTTCTTGATACGCTGACACTGGCGTTTCGTATGGATTCAAGATTTTCAACATAATATTGGATATCCTCGGCAACCCCTTTCATCACTTCAAAATCTTCTCCTCTGATTACGATACGTTCGCGGTTGGTTCCGATACCAAGGAATCTGCCGAAATTTTCCATTCCGCTGCTTCTTCCCCCGCCAAACCGCGAACCGGATGCAGCTCCGGTTAGCGATATTTCCGCCTGAGCAATGTTTTTCACCAATCCCTCCACCTGCGATTTGATTTCTGCAATCGTCCGGCCTTTCATCTTTTTATAATCTTCCTGAAGGATTACCGTAATGATTGCATCTTCTTCCTGAATATTGGCAATGACATCCTGCCTTTCTTCAACCTCCTCCAGCCGGTTTTCAATTTCGGCAACAACAAGGTCGGTGGCACTCAGGGTTGAGCCTGTGGGCATTGTTACGTAAATCGGGAAGCGGTCTTCCTGAACTTCTTCCAGTTTGTTGACATTGATGGCCAATACGCTGAAAATGGTGATGAAAAAGAGTGTGATTGCCCCCACAACGGTGGTTATCGGTGCGCGCATACTCGCTTTCAGCAATAGAATATAAATCTGTACAATCCGGTTATCGGTGGTGACTTTTTCATAGAAAATATTGTGAGATGTTTTGGTTTTCAGCAAAAGATGTGCTGCCATGGGAACGAGCAGCAGGGCAACAAACAGCGAAACGGTCAGTGTTGAAATGATGGAGACGCCAATATGGCTTCCCAGCAGCCGGATCATATATTCCGAAGAAAACAGGAAAGGCAGAAACACGGTTACCGTTGTCAATGTGGCAGCAACAATGGAGCGCCACACCTCGGTGGTTCCCTGAATAACCGCCTGCTCGGGACTGAACCGTTTCCCGGAGAGCCGGTAAATGTTTTCAAGCACCACCACGCTGTTGTCAAGCAACATACCGATGGCCAGCACAAGCCCCACAAGCGTAAGGCTGTTTATGCTTACATTAAAGGCATAGAACAGGTTGAAGGCGGTAAATACCGAAATGGGGATGGCCAGTGCGATTATTGAAACAATACGCAGGTTTTTCAGGAAAATCCACAGCACGAAAATGGCCAGTAATCCGCCAACAAGCGCCAGATTCATAATCTGGTCAATGTTCTTTTTCATGGTTTCGGCAGTATTGGTCTGCACTACGATTTCCACATCCTGCGATGCATATTTTTCATTGATGATGCCAATCCGCTCCTGCACTTTGGCAGAAAGGTCAATGAGGTTTGACTGGGAATCGCTGACTAACATAATGGAAACGGCATCAAGGCCGTTCACCCTGCTGATGCTCTCCTCCTCTTTTACCCCAAAATAGACGGTTGCAATGTCTTTCAGGTAAACGGGACCTTCGGCAACAATTATATTCTCCAGATCGGTAACCTGATCGTATTCAGCGGTGACATGTACGAAATATTGCATCTGGTTTTCATGCAGGTAGCCCGCAAAAGTGCGGTTGGTTGACCCGGAAGCCACGGCATTTCTGATTTGCGACGGGGTGATGCCATACGCCTCACAGGCTGCATTGTCGTAAGTGATTTCAATGGAGCGTTCCTGCCCGCCAAAAACCGAAACCGAAGCAATTCCGTCAATATTTTCAAATTCGGCGGCAATTTCCTGATTCACCAGGTTGCGTAGCCTGTCCGTTCCGCCACTGCCCCTGACCTGCAACTCCATAAACTGATTGGAGAGCTGCTGGATATTCACACGATTTACCGAAACCGTGAAGTTGTCATCCAGATTGTCGGCAGCCTGATTTATTTTTTCCTGCAACTTCAGGAAAGTGTATTTAAAGTTGACGTTCTGATTAAAGTTTACCTGAATGGATGCCGTGCGGTTATTCAGCGAAGTCTCCATGCTTTCGATTCCCTCCATGGTTCCGACGGCCCCTTCGATGGGAATGACTGCCTGATTTTCCATATAGGCAGGATCCACCTCAATCCGCGAATTGATCTGCACGAACAGCATGGGGAGCTCAGCATTGGGCATAAGTTCCACCGGCAGTTGTTTATAGGAGATGTAACCGAGCAGGGTCAGCCCGGTAAACAACATACTGATCAGGATTTTTCTGTTTATTATAAACTTCATGCTACTTTTTTGCAAACAAGGTTATTATCCTGTCAAAAATGTCATACACACAGGGAATAACCACTAAGGTTAGAATTGTTGATGTAACCAGTCCGCCAATGACAGCCAGCGCCATGGGTGAGCGCAGCGCGGCATTCTCTCCGAATCCGAAAGTGAGCGGCAGCAGCGCCAGAATGGTTGTCAGGCTGGTCATAAGAATCGGTCTGATTCTTTGCTGTCCGGCATAAATGATTGCGTCTTTGCGCTCCATTCCCTCCCGGATCAGTTGGTTGATCCGGTCCACAAGGATGATGGAGTTGTTCACGGCAATTCCGGCAAGCATGATGATTCCGATGAGCGCCATCATGTTCAGCGTATTTCCCAGTATGAAAAAGGTGAGGATACTCCCAATCACCGCAAGCGGAATGGTGAGCAGGATGGTGAACGGGTGAATCAGGGATTCAAACTGCGAGGCCATCACCATGTAAACTAAAATGATAGACAGGATCAGGGCAAAGCTTAGGCTGCTCATGGATTCCTGCCGTTTTTCCTCCTCACCGGTTACCAGAATCCGGTAATTTGCGGGCAGGTCAATACCGGCAGTCTCCAGCCGGATTTTTGCAGAAACCTGATCCAGCGCCACCTCCTTGTCAAGTTGCGCAGTAACTTTTCCGGTGCGGCTCTGGTTTTTCCGGTGAATTTCTTTGGGTGAAAACCCAAAGGAAATATCTGCAATTTCACTGAGTCTGAAAACCTGGCCGCCGGAATTGATGGTGAGATTGTGTATTTCGTTCAGCCCTTTTTCAGGAACCCTGATGGTAATGTCGCGCATGTCGCCGGCCTTTTCCAACTGGCCTGCATTTTTGCCTTCCAGCTGATCCTGGATTTGTGAAATCACCGTGCCGATATTGAGATTATACATTCCCGCCCTGATGCGGTCAACACGAACTTCCACTTCGGGTGCGCCTTCTTCGGTGGAGGTCTGAACATTTAATAAGCCGGGAATACCGGCCATTTTCTCTTTAACCTGCACTAAAATATCATCAATCTCGCTGAGTTCTTCGCCTCTCACTTCCACCACAACGGGCGCTTCATCGGTGCCAAGAATGGATTTCAACGTGCTCTGCTCTTCTTCAAAACTGATTTCGAGACCGGGAATGTCGCGGGTGAGGTTTTCCATATCGGCAATCACCTGATCGGCAGTTTTTCCCGGATTGTCCCTTAAAACGATTTTTACCTGTGCCGTATTTTCTCCCTGAAAAACGGCGGAAGCGTCCCCTGAAATTCCGGTTGACGGACCGGAATGGGAATAGAGCTTATCCAGGTCATCACCTAAGTATTCAACTAAGATGGATTCAATTGTTTTCACGGTAGCTTCAGTCCGTGAAAGTTTTGTGCCCTCCTGCATTTTCAGCTTCATGGTGAATTCCCTGCTGTCGGTTTTGGGCATGAACTCCGTGCCGATATAGGGGACAAGCATAAATGAACCCACAACCACAATAGTGGTTATCAGCACAACCATCCATTTCATTTTCAGAACTTTTTGCAGAAAGCGCCCATATCCCGTAACCTGTACCGACTGTTTTTTCGTGGGAGTTGTTTTGTTTTTGTAAAAACGGTGATACAGCGCGGGAATAACAAAAATGGCAACAAAAAGCGAGGATAAGAGTGAAAAGGCAACCGTCCACGCCTGGTCTTTGAACAGTTCGCCCGAGGCGCCATGCAAATAGACGATGGGCAGAAAAACCACAATGGTTGTCAGGGTGGATGCGGTGATTGCGCCGCCCACCTCGGCTGTTCCCTGAATGGCAGCATCTTTTGCGCTCAATCCGCTTTCGTGGTTTCTGAAAATGTTTTCAAGCACCACAATGGCGTTGTCAACAAGCATTCCGGCGCCAAGCGCCAGCCCGCCCAAAGTCATTATGTTCAGGGTGAGGTTGTTGAAATACATCAGGTTGAACGTTGCAATGATGGAAATGGGAATGGCTATACTAACAATCAGCGTGGTGCCGATGCGGCGGAGGAAAAGGAAAAGCACAAAAACAGCCAAAAGAATCCCTATCAAAGCTGTGTTTTTTACTTCGCCGATGGCGCTGCTGATAAATTTTCCCTGATTGGAAACCTGATGAAGCGTATATCCGGGAAGCGCCCGCTGAATGTTCACCATGGCATCGCTGATCTGTTCCACGGCTTTCACCGTGTTGAATCTGCTCTCTTTATAAACCGAGAGTCCGATGCAGCGTTCGCCGTTGAAGTGAACGATGTTTGCCGGCTCCTTGTTTGCCATGGTTACTGTGGCAACATCACGCAAAAATACGGGAGCTCTTTCTGCCTGGGCCTGTGAGCCGGTTTCAGCGCTTACGGCTTTATAACCCACAATCAGGTTTTCAAAATCCTGAATATCGTTCAGCAGTCGCACGCCTTTTATGATGTACTGAATCCCCATTTCGCTGATGCGGCCTCCGGAAACACTGCGGTTGAAATTTTGTATCCGGTTGCTGAGTTCGTCAACGCTCAGATTTTGCGCTTCAAGGCGGTAATGGTTGGTCTCAATGATAATTTCGCTCTCCTCCTGACCCGACAGCTCCACCTCTGCCACCCCTTCCAGACGGATAAGTTCGTTGCGGATGTAATTTTCTGCCACCTTCCGGATTTCATTCATATCGGTGATTTCATTGTGTTTCACAGCAATGAGCATCACCGGGGCAGTATTCGGGTCGTGTTGGGTGATTCTGATTTCGTCAATTTCCGAATTTCCGGCAAAAGTGTTCAGGGCTTTCTGTAAATCCAGAAAAGCCTCGTCCATATCCTTGTTCCAGGAGTATTCCACCGTGACTTGTGCCGTTCCCACGCGGATGATGGAAGAGACCTGCGTAACATCCGACTGGCGGATAGCCAGCGCTTCGATGTTTTCCACAAACTGCTTTTCCATCTCTTCGGGAGGCCTTTCCCCCGATTTTATCTCGACAAAAATCCGGGGAGAATTCAGGTCGGGAAACAGGTCAACCCCCAGCCTGCCAAATGATATATAGCCCAGAAGGATAACCGCCAGGACAATCATCAGTATGGTTACCGGATAATTGACTGAAAATCTTGTTAATTTCTTCATTGTGATACTTTTCTGTATGTTTTTATGAAAAGTCTTTACCGGATTATTTTAACCTTTGAATTATCCCGCAGGGTTTCGTAACCCTTGATAATCAACTGATCTTTCGGCGCCAATCCATTGACTACTTCCACGCTGTTCTGGTTCTCAATGCCGGTGGTGATCCATCGGCTGTTGGCCGAAAGGTTCCGCCCGACAATAAACACGTATTTGCCGCGGCCTCCGGTCATGATGAGGTCTTTTGGAATGACTACCGTGCTGTCTTTGTGGTCAGTGATGATATCAGTTTTCACAAACATCCCGGGCCTCAGCTTCAACTCAGGGTTTGCGATTTCAATTTTTCCTGAAAAAGTTCTTGTTTCAATACTGATGGCAGGCGATATTTCGGTTACTTTTCCATGCAAAGTGTCTTCCGGGAGGGTGTAGTTGGTTACGAGCACCTCCTGCCCGGTTTTTATATCGGTGATGTTTTTCTCGGGAAGGTTGATATTCAGATACATCTGATTGTACCCCATCAGCGTAACCATGTGTGAGCCGCTGGCTATGCGCGTACCTTTCGTATAATAGGGCAACTCAACAATCACACCTGTGAACGGGGCTTTAACGCTCATTTTGGCCAGCTGAATCTGAGCATTTTCAAAATTATATTGTGCATTGGTTTTGGAAACCTCTGAATTGCGCAGCTCGCGAAGGGTCACCCCGCCTTTTTCGTAAAGCGATTTTTGCTTTTCATACTCCTGCTCGGAAATTTCAAGGTTGAGTTTCACTGAGGTCATCGCCAGATTGTTTTCGTATTCTTCATTTTCAAACTTAATAATAGTTTGTCCCTGAGTAACCCGGTCGCCAAGTTTAAACGGCCTGCCGGTTGCGGGGTTGTTCTGAAGAAAATAATTGCCTGCCATCTCGGAGTTGAGAATGACTTCGGCTGTTGCCTTGACTGTGCCGGTGGTGCTCACAAACTGCTGAATACTTTGTAGTTTGATGTCTTCAACGGAAACAGGCACTGCCAGATCGGTGCTTTCTGACTGGCCTTGCGGTCTGCACGATGCAAAAATTGCAAGAATTACTGCAAGCGGGAGAATCTTAATATTTTTCATATTTCTGTTTTTATCTTTTGTTGTCATTTAAATAAAGCTCTGAGGGGACGACCGGAGAATTTTTTTCAAAATCATAAAGACTTTGAATTTTCAGGTTCAGTAATTCAATTTTATAATTAATCAGCGCCTGAGCATAAGAAATTTTTCGCTCCGAAAGCTGAGTTTGATACAGATTCAGGTCCATCCCGGTGAGGTCGCCGTTTTCGTATCTCTCCAGATTGATTTCATAGGTCAGCTGCGCATTGGTTTCGCTTTGTTCGGCAATGCTGATTTGGTTGAGCTGGTTCTGAAGGTTCCGGTAAGCCTGCCGTATGCCAATGATAATCTGGTTTTGCTGGTCGGTGAAACTCAGCTTTTGAGATTCAATGGCAGCTTCCTGGGCGGCAATCCGTGCCTTTTTTTCACCCCAGTCAAAAAGCGGAATATTAAAGCTGATACCTACCGAGGGGCTGTTGGTGGGCGCATTCATGATGTTGTTCAGGTTTTTGTCATCGCCTGAGATACCAAGACGCAGGTTAACATCTCCCCTGAATTCGTTTTGTGATTTTGTGCGGATCAGGTCAAACTGACCCGACTCCAGTTCAATTTCGCGCTGGCGAAGTTCCATGCGCGAAGCCAGACCGGTTTCAATGGCTTTCTCCAGATCTACCGGTACCGGATTCATGGCCACATCAGCCAGAATGGAGAAGTTGGTGTATAAATCCATCCCCAGATATAGTTTCAGCTGATCTTTGGCATTCTCATAGGTTACCTCCCTGTTTTGCACCGAAGATTCGGACGTGGCAAGGTTCAGCTGTGCCTGATAAAGTTCTTCCATGGCTGCCAGACCGGCATCCACCTTATTTTTAATAATATTGAAACTGTTTTGTGTGTTTTTGAGCTCTTCTCTGGCAATATTCAGATTCATCTGTGCCATATACACATTATAAAAAAACTGTGTTACGCTTCGCTCCATATTGAGCCGCTGCATGGCATAGCTGAGGTTTGCATTTTCATAGTTCAGCTCAAGCTCTTTCAGTTGAAGTTTTTGACGATTGTAGGTGAACAGCGGCTGGTTTAAATTCAGGTACAGGTTATTGTAAAAAACCTGACTTCTCAGGTCGTTGGCGTCTGAAAAGCTGCTTTGCCATCCGAATTCGTTGGTCAGTGAAAGGGTTCCGTCGGTAATCAGAATGGGTTGCTGTACCCTGAACATGGCGCTGGACTGAAAATTCTCATTGGTGTACCACTGTGAAACCCGGCTGTCGAACCGGCGATTCCGGCTGAAACCCACAGGAGAAACATCAAGCGAAAACTGCGATTTGAGTGCAGAACGCTGGGCTTCAAGGTTTTTTTGAAACCGTTCCAGATTCAGGAGCGAACGCTGAAGGTCAGGGCTGCTGCTTTCAGCAATTTGAAATGCCCTGTCGAGGGTCAGGATTTCCTGTGCCTGCGCTTCGGGTGCAGCTAACACGATCGCCAGAAACAGCAGCAGAGCGCTGTAAAATGGATTTAATCTTCGTAACAAATTCATCTGTTTATTTTTCAATATTATTTTAACTAACTACTGTTTTACAAACCGGACAGCATCGGCAAACACAACCCGTGCGTCGGATTTGTTTGTCAGTTCGATAAGCGCCGTGTCCTCTGAAAAGTTGAACGCGCCTAACTGATTCCATCCGGTTTCGGCATTCTGAACCGAAAGGGTCTGCTCCACCGTTCCGTCGCTGCTATGTATAAAAAACTGGTATTCACCGCGTTCATCGCTGCCACCGCGCCCATACCGCATAGGTTTATACATGTGGTAATAAACCTTGTAATGTCCCGGTTCATCCACCGGAACATGCCATTTGGCTTTCATGGAGCCATCTCCGGCTTTGATATAATATGCCGAACGCACATATTCGCCAAAAAAGTCGGAGTTGGTAACTGCTGTCCAGTTGATGGGGGGTCTCCAGAAATTCATCGGTGAGTATTTTTTCGATTCGCTGTCGCTGTCTGCCAGCCATTTTTCAAGAAGGCTTATTTCCCGTGTTACGGTAATTTCAAATTCCGGGTCTTCATTGTCCACAATGATTTCCCCCGGGAGTTGCCGCTGAACCGGAGACTCCGAAATTGCTTCACCTTCAGAGGGGACGGCACGGATATCTTCTGCAATGTTTCTGAAACTTTCGGTGATGACCTGCGGAATGTTTTTGGATGTCATGGTGTTTATCATCACCATCCGCGGGTCGGCGCTGAGCAAAAAGCTGACCTCCTTCGTCTGATGCGGTTCCAGATAAATCAGTTTGTTGACTGAATCATCACCGCCGGAGCCTCTGCCAAATCCTCTTCCGCCAAAACCGCCTCCACCGCCGCCGAGCCTGAAGGTGAGCTTGACAATGCCTTCCACATCGGAGAAATTGGTTGCTTTCAGGGAAACTTTTGTCTGCATCCGTTCGCCGGTTTTCACCTTGACGGCTTCAATCGGCGAGAACAGGTATCCCGGCAGGCTTGTCGCCTGGAACCAGTCATCCATCATCGGAAGGAGCTCCACATCGAACTTCTCTGTTATCCGCTGGTCGAATTGTTCAAACGGAATATTTTGAAAACGGTACTCCCGCAGTATTTCCCGGAGGAATGCCTCAAATTCGTCCGGCCCGGCTCTCCATTGAACCATGGAAAACAGCACTTCGCCCTTGAGCTTTATGACGTTGTCAATAATTCTTTTTTGATTGGGATCAGCTAAAATCTGTTCAAAAGTACTGTCCTGCAGTGCAATATTAGCCAGTTCATCAGCGCTCATGCCCTGCATGTTCCGCATGAATCCCTGCCGCATGTTGGTTGACTGGCCTTTCAGATAGGCTTCAAAAATCCGGTTGGTGATAGGCCACTGGTCTGAGCGGATATTGTTCTGAAAATTGTAGAGCATGGGGAAAATAAAATAAGGATTGGATGCCTCCTGCATTGAAAAGCTTCCGCGACCACGCTGGAAATTTGAAATATTTTCCCGGGTAAAAACCCCTAAAACATCGGAAAGCAACCGTATCTCCATGTCTTTGGGCGTCATGTTGCTGTCGCCTCTGCGCCCCCATTGGGTGATTCTTTTTTTTGCGCCTTCGAAATCGGTTTCAAACAGCAGATATCCTTTTTCGGGAATGAAAACCTGTTCGGGCTGAACATACTCCTGCCGCCCGGACCAGATTCGTTTAAAGGATTTGAATTGTGCCGGAACTTCTACCAAAAACAGACGATCAAAAGCATAATCCAGCTTATAATTCCGCTCAAAGTCGCCCATTCTCTCTTTGATTATCGGGGCAATGGTATCGGTTGTTTCCGGAAAATGTGCGGAAAAATAGTCGTGTCCTTTAAAATGCCAGATTCCGTATTCAATGCTATCCGTTTGGATTGATTTTCTCTCGTAATCCCCGATTGCCAGCGAAAGCTGGGTGAGCGGCACATTGCTGCTGAAGGCAAACTGTCCGGGAACGGTTTCTGATATTTCTCCCTGCGAAACTGCCTGAAGTCCGGGGGCGGTTTTCACCTGAAGCTCAAAATGGATAAATTCAGGATGATTCCAGCTTACATCTTCCGTGCTGTACGTTACCCCTGTTCGCGGATACCAGTTGACTTCCGGTGTCAGAAGCACATATTCAGGCGTTAAAAAGGCATGCCGTTTATCTACGTTCAGAATGAATTTTCCGTACTTTTCCTGCCTTTCTTCTTCCGAAATATCAAGATAACAAAGGGTTTCGTTTATCTTTCCGGAATAGGAAATCTCAACTTCAGCCTCCTGTCCGGGCTGCATGTTCACGTTCTCAACGATTATCAGGTGCCGGTTCCGGGAAAACGGCCTGTTCTGTCCGTCAATTTTAACATGGCTCACTTCCAGACCGTCGTTCAATGTGAAAATTAAATTTTCAATGGATTTTTCCTGCTCGTTTTTCAGGGAGAGGGCAGAGGTGGAACGAAGTGTATTTCCCTCGTGCACCAGTGAAATTGTCTGGCTTTCCGTTGCCGGAAGTTTTTCTTTCACCCATTGGTTGTTGAGCGCTATGGCTTCATCCCTCAGTTTTTCACCGGCTTTGAATTGTGCAATATGCGAGTAGGCCAGATAGCTTCCGAAGGCGAAAAAGATGATGGCGAAAATCAGTGAAAAAATGGTCATAAACCCCGACTGCGGAAGCCGTTTGAGCAGGAAGATAGTCAGAAATATGAAACTGACGCCCAATGAAAAGTATATTCCCCGGTGAATGAGCACACGCTCCAGATTTCCCATACCGGCAATGTCGGAAATGAGCATGGGAATATTAAACGCCATATAATCAAATATATAGTAATACCTTGCCTGCAGCAGGAAAAGGGTGATTCCGATATATCCTAAAATAACCACAAAGGTGATTGCCTGATTGCGGATGACGCTCATCAGCAGAAATGAAAGTCCCATGATGAAAATAAGCGTTGGAACGCTGATCAGAACCAGATAAACGAGGTATGACATCCAGTTGATATCCGTTCCCTGGGAAAGAATATTAAAGATGAGCGCCAGAATGACCACGGCAATGTTCAGCGTTAAAAATACCTGAAGGTTCCCCCATGTTTTGCCGATGACATATTCCCCGTTTGTCATTGAACGCATGTAAATCACTTCGGTGGTATCCAGTTTTTTATCTCTTTTCAGAAAATCGGAGGCTAAAAAAACAGCAATGATTGCCTGGGCAATATTCAGAATGAGCAGGTTCATGTAGGGAATTGCTGCCGGAATACTCCGGATTGCCCAGCCGGTGTCGCCTCCGCCCTGGATAATCATCCCGAAATTGATAAAGAACAGCACAGCCAGTGATAAAATGCTGAAAATTCTGAAGAACCAGCTTCTCAGCAGCGTGGTGCGCTCATATTTTGCTATGGAAAGTATGTTGTGAAAGGAAATCATTGTTCCGGTATTTAAAATTTATGCATGTGACCATTGATTCAGTTTATTTTCCATGAAATGAACATAGGCATGTTCCAGATTAGGCTCAATCAATCTTCCCGAATATCCGTTTATTGCCGGAGAAACAACCTGTACCTCCCAGCCGCCTTCGGTGGGAATGGTGGAGATGACGGGATATTTTTCGTTGATTTCCATATATTCCGCGTCGGTGGCCTGGATGAGCCAGACATTCCCTTCGGCTTGTTTCACCAGCTCTTCCGGCGATCCGGAAAAGGCAAGTTCGCCTTTGTTGAGCAGCGCCATGTTGTGGCAGGTGCTGGAAATATCGCCTACAATGTGGGTGGATAAAATGATGATCACATCCCGCGTGCTGATGTTGGAAAGCAGGTTTCTGAACCGTATGCGTTCTTCAGGGTCAAGGCCGGTGGTGGGTTCGTCCACAATGATGATTTTGGGGTTGTTGATCAGCGCCTGGGCGATGCCCAGCCTGCGCTTCATTCCGCCCGAAAGCTTGTTGGCATTGCGGTCGCGCGCTTCAAAAAGGCCAACCTCCTCAAGCATCTGGTCAACGGCCGATTTGCGTGCAGCGCCGTTTTTCATTCCGGCAAGCCGTGCGGTGTAGTCTAAAAACTCATAAGTTTTCAGTTTGGAGAAAAAGCTGAAATCCTGCGGAAGGTAGCCCAACATGGCCCTGATTTCGCGGCGGTTCTTGGATAAATCCAGGTCATTTACCAAAACGCGACCGTTTGATGGCTTCATCAGCGTTACCAGAATTCGCATCAAAGTTGATTTTCCGGCGCCGTTGGGGCCCAGCAAACCAAACATGCCATTGGGAATTTCAAGGCTCAAATCCTTTAATGCATAATTCCCGTTGGGGTAAATCTTATTCAGATTTTCAATCTTAATGTGCACAGCTAACTTTTGTTTTGAGTCAAATTACTGAATTGGACTTTAGCCCGCTAAAATAGTTTAAAGTTCTCCATATATAATTTCCGTGAAATTTCCACCACGGTTTTCTCTGGTAAAACAGAAGAAAATTCTTTGTGTTCAGCATTCCGGCTGATAAAACTCTTATGAATATCCGCATACATTCCTGAATATTATTGTAATTCACTGGTTGATATGTATTATATTGTCTGTT
>CAZVAD010000039.1:0-21406 GCA_964624645.1 uncultured Mariniphaga sp. | reverse complement strand
TCCTATTCCTTCAGATAAGGATCATAATCTTCCAGGATCACCTTTTTCACAGCTTCGAGGTAACCGAACCCGTGCAGCATGTCGGGAAGGAGATAACTTCCTTCCACCCATTCGTTCCATGCGTTTATGGTGATCAGTCTGGGTTGCTCCGGATGGCTGTCGGCATATTTTTTTGCTTTCGAAAGCAGGGCGGCAAAGCTTTCGGGATTGTTATGATAATGCACAACATCTTTCATCCCCTTGGCCGGAAAACGCGGCGTATCGTCCCAGCCTGCCGAAACACAGGGAAAAACCGGAATATCCAGCAAGGCGTCCATCTGTGTCCTGATCTTTACGGCATTGGCGCCATACACCAGATAATCCTCATTCAGTCCGCCCATGTTATACATGGCCACACTGTTGAATCCCATGGCATCCACCCGGTCAACAAACCGCCCGGCTGCCTCTTCCGACATAACCGAACCGCCTCCCTGATTCCACTGGATATGCAATCCGGGGAATCCGGCTTTCTTCACTTCCTCTCTGAAATAATCCAGCGCTTTGCGGGTTTCCTCCAGGCTTCCGCCGAAACTCTCAAGCAGTTTATCCACACTGAAAATGGAAAATACCGGCATGCCATCAATTTTGAAGTAATTCGGGCGGCTGAAATATTGCTTAATGACCCGGTCAACGATGATTTTAAAATTTGCTTCATCCACCACGGCATTCCATAAAATCGAAGTGTCGTCCTTGTATTTATGAACATTCCAGTAGTTGTGCCGCACATCATGGTTCGCCCACATGATATAAAACTGCATTTTCGAGTTGTTTCTGGCTTTCAGAAAACCATCATTCAGCGCACTTTCCAGAAAAGGGCCTTCATCATACCAGTACCAGTCATATACGAACACATTGACCCCGTGGTCAACAGCAACATCAATCCATCTTTCCACAACCTCCGGGTCGTTGTCCATTTCTTGTCCCCAAAGCGGCTGGCGTGGCTGATAGTGCCCGTCATAGCGCGGGTTTCCCTTATTGATCACCTCCCACTCCCCCGTGCCTTCAGGCCATAATATATCCCCAAAACGCTCATCGTGGTGGCATGACGGCCAGATATAGGCGGCAACATAATATTCACTTTCGCTGTTTTTCTCAACAGAGCCGCTTTGTCCGGTCTGTGCCGGATTGCACGAAAGAATCAGGGAAAAAGCAAAAAGAATAGCTGCACTTTTAAAAATTGTCTTTTTACAAGAGTTTGTTTTCATAGTATGAATTAAAAGTTTTGAATTTTAGAAACTGCTTACAAGCAGCGGATCACTTACAAATTAAGTTATGAGCCAAGCAGTTCTGAAAAATACAAAAATACTTTTAATAAACCATGTTCATGCAGGATATTCAACCGGGAATCCGGTAAAAATCAACCAAACCTCATCTTTTCAAAAAATGATTTTTCGGAAGAAGATGGTGCGCCTTTGAAACCCGGAGATGTCAGCAATTTTTCAAGTGTTTTCCGCTCTTCGGAGCTGAGCTTTTTGGGAATCCACACATGGATTCTCACAAGCAAATCGCCTTTGCCGTATCCGTTGATATCCGGCAACCCCTTGCCGCGCAGCCGTAAAATCTTTTCGGGCTGGGTTCCCGGGTCAATTTTCACCTTCACTTTACTGTCAACCGTCGGAATTTCGGCAGTTGTTCCGAGAGTGATTTCAGGAAATGAGAGAAACAGATTGTAAATCAGGTTATTTCCGTCACGCAACAGTTCAGGATGGTCTTCTTCGGTAATCACCACAAGCAAATCACCATTGATGCCGCCTCGCCGGGCTGCATTTCCTTTTCCGGTAACCGTCATCTGCATCCCCTCTCCCACTCCGGCAGGAATCTTAATGGAAATCACCTCCTCATCGCGGAGAACGCCTTCACCGGCGCAGTGGCTGCACTTATCGGTTATTATTTTTCCGTCGCCATGGCAGGTAGGACAGGATGAAGTGGTCTGCATTTGTCCCAATATGGTGTTTTTAACCTGGGTGACTCTCCCGGAACCATGGCAAGTGGAACATGTGCTGTAAGCTGTGCCGTCTTTGGCGCCCGTGCCGCTACAGTGCTGGCACTGGACATATTTTTTTACCTTGATTTTCTTTTCTGTTCCGTTGGCGATTTCCTCAAGGGTGAGTTTTACTTTCACCCGAAGGTCGGAACCACGGGCAACCCGGCGCCCGCTGCTGCTGTAGGAACGACTTCCGCCAAAACCACCGAATCCGCCGAAAATATCACCAAATGCCGAGAAAATATCCTCAATATCCGTGAAACCGCTAAAACCGCCACCTCCGGCAGCGCCTCCCATTCCGGCATGGCCAAACTGATCGTATCGTTGCTTTTTTTCAGGATCACGAAGTACTTCGTAAGCTTCGGCAGCCTCCTTGAATTTCTCCTCAGCTTCCTTATTCCCCGGATTTTTATCCGGATGGTATTGCATGGCCTTCTGGCGGTACGCTTTTTTAATCTCTTCCGCTGAAGCGCTTTTGCTCACTCCAAGTACTTCGTAATAATCTCTTTTCGTCATTATATTGCTTCCTGTTTATGCGCCAACCACTACTTTTGCGTAGCGGATCACCTTGCCGTTTAAAGTATATCCTTTCTGAATCACATCCAGTACCTTGCCTTTCAATTTTTCATCCGGCGCCGGCATCTGGGTAACAGCTTCATGCAAATCCACACAAAAAAACTCGTGAAGCGCACCAATTTCCTCCACCTGATTCTGTTTCAAAATCTTTATCAGCTTATTATAAATAAGCAGTGTGCCCTGTTTCCCGGGGTCATCTTCCGGGAGTGCCTCCAACGACTGAATGGCCCGCTCAAAATCATCAACCACCGGCAAAATATCCAAAATAACAGACTCGCCGCCGGATTTTATCAATGCTGCCCTTTCCCGGACAGTGCGCTTCCTGAAATTGTCAAACTCAGCCTGCAGGCGCAGGTGTTTGTCTGAAAGTCCGTCAAGCTTTTCTTCCAGTTCCGATATTTTGAGTTCTTTTTTATCCTTTTTCTTCCCGGGCTTATCGCTTTCATCGACGGAAGAACCATTTCCGGTTTTTTCTTCTGTCTCTTCCACTGCGTTCGGGGCATTTATTTCAGCGGTTTCTTCAAAGGTTTCCTGATTTTTATTCTTATTTTTTTCTGCCATGAATTTCTGATTTAAATTGCACCAAGGTCTGTCAAAAAATTTGCCATACCTGCTATAAAAGACAAATTGACACCTAAACCAAATTTTTAAGTGTCAATTTGTGCAGAATAATCTATCTGAAAACAAATTACCCTATTTCTTTGCCAATTTTTCAAGTGCGGCTTCCAGCGCCGGGCCACGCAATTTACGGGCAATGATCACCCCGTTTCCGTCGATGAGAAAATTATCGGGAATGCTGCGCACACCATACACTGCCGCATGTTTGGAATACCAGCCCTTCAAATCGCTGATGTGATACGGCCACTCCAGCTTATCCGCTTCAATTGTCTTTTTCCACTGCACATCAGTCCGGTCAAGGGATACGCTGAAAACCGTGAATCCTTTCCCGTTTTCAAAATCTTTGTCCTTGTATTTTTTATAAACATTCACCACATTGGGATTCTCCATTCTGCACGGGCCGCACCAGCCTGCCCAAAAATCAAGCAAAACCAGGTGCCCATTTGTTTCCGAAAGTTTATAAGTCTTGCCGTCGGGTGACTGACCAATCAAATCGGGCGCTTTGTTTCCAATGTTGATTCCCAGTTGTTGCCCGAAGGAAAATCCTGAAATCAAAATCATCAAAACAATTGCAACAGATAATCTTTTCATAATTTTTTCTTTTTAAAAATGAACCAGAATTTGGATTCAATTATAACACTTTTTTGAATAAAGTGTTTAAACGCGGGTAATCCCTGCTCCGATTTGCTGAAGCCGGGTCTCAATATTTTCATAGCCCCTGTCGATCTGCTGAATATTGTCAATTCTGCTCTTTCCTTTAGCTGACAAGGCAGCGATGAGAAGTGCGATTCCCGCCCGGATATCCGGCGAAGACATGCTGGCTCCTCTCAGGGAATGGCGTCTGTCGTGCCCGATTACGATGGCGCGGTGCGGATCGCAAAGAATGATCTGTGCCCCCATATCAATGAGCTTGTCAACAAAAAACAGGCGGCTTTCAAACATCTTCTGGTGAATGAGTACGCTTCCTTTCGCCTGGGTTGCCACCACAAGAAAAACGCTCAGAAGGTCGGGGGTGAGGCCGGGCCAGGGCGCATCAGAAATGGACATGATGGAACCGTCGATGTAGCTTTCAATTTCATAATGCTGCGTCTCCTTAACCAGCAAATCATCGTTATGCTGCTCCACCCGGATTCCCAAACGGCGAAAAGAGTCCGGAATAATCCCAAGATGCTCAATACCAACATTTTTAATGGTCAATTCGGAAGCCGTCAATGCAGCTAAGCCAATGAAACTGCCCACCTCAATCATGTCGGGCAGAATACGGTGAGCGCATCCTCTGAGTGAGGTTACCCCTTCGATAGTCAGCAGATTTGAACCGATACCGGAAATTTTGGCGCCCATGGAAACTAACATTTTACAGAGTTGCTGAACGTACGGTTCACAGGCTGCATTATAAATGGTTGTGATTCCTCCGGCCAAAACTGCTGCCATCACAACATTGGCCGTGCCGGTAACTGAAGCTTCATCCAGCAGCATATAGGCGCCTTTCAGCTTTGAAGCTTCCAGGGAATACCATTTACGGTGCGCATCAAAACTGAAATTTGCCCCTAATTTCTGCAATCCGGTAAAATGGGTATCCAATCGCCGGCGACCAATTTTATCGCCTCCGGGTTGCGGAATAAATCCGACTCCGAACCTTGCCAGCAGCGGCCCCACAACCATCACGGAACCACGCAGCCCGGCAGCCTGCTCCGCATAGGTTTTTGTTTTCAGAAAATCCAGATTTATTTCTCCGGCATTGAACCTGAAAACCCCCTTTTTCAGGCGTTCGACATGCACGCCAAGACCTTTCAGAATTTCAACGAGTTTCAGCACATCCCTGATTTCGGGAATATTTGAAATGGTGACCTCTTCATCTGTGAGCAGTGTTGCGCAGATTACCTGAAGCGCTTCATTTTTTGCGCCTTGTGGCTCTATGGTGCCTTGCAGCGGGCATCCGCCTTCAACCAAAAAAGTAGCCATTTGATGAAATGTAACGGGTTATTTTTTCTTTCTTCTCTTTTTAGATTGCTGCTGTGGTGGCGGAGCCTGAATTTTCACTTCTGCCAGCTGAATGTCACGGGATACCTGCAATCGGTTTCCGGACAGCTCTTCCAAATCGACAAATATTTTTTCGTCTTCAACTGAGTCCTTATTCCAGCTGAGGTAGAGTTTTTTCATCTGGTTGGCAATCTGCTCAATCAGAATATCCTTCTCCTCTCCCTCCATTTCAACAGCCTTCTCAATCATCTTTTCAATGATTAACCCGTAATGCCTCAATTTGATATCATTCTGATTGTAAGGCACTTTTTTCGGCTTTTCAACCAACAGTTCCGGCGAAGGCAATTCATAGGGATAATCAATGTCTAATTTAAAATCTGACATAATCGCCAGATGGTCCCACAGTTTATGCTTGTATTCCGGTATATCACGCAGGTAGGGAAACAGGTTGCCCATCACGTCAATGATTGCATTGGCCGACTGGTTGCGTTTTTCCCTGTCTTCAATCGTAAACAGGTGATTGACCATAGTTTGAATATTCCTTCCATATTCCGGCATGGAAAGTTTTGCTCTGCTTGTATTATAATCCATGTAATGAATGTTTTTTAAAATTAAATTGATTTTGGAAAAATTGAGGGTTTCCAATATTTGCCTGCAAAGCTAACAATTTCTTCGCAATACAGCAATTTTGGAAACCGGGTTTCTGCGTTCGTTAATCAATGATTTTCAGCCTGGCATACTTGAGCAACAGTTGTTTTTGCCCGGCATTATGGAAAAAAACGACAGCTTTTTTGTTTGGTGCGGCGCCTTCAACCTTCAGCACTTTGCCAACACCAAAGCGCTGGTGTTCCACTTTCATTCCCTGAACAATTTTTTCGGGATCGTCGCCAACAAAGGAAACGGACTCATTTTCCCTTGCTATTCTTTGTCTGGTTTTTTCAATCATTTCACGCTCACGCCCAGATTTTCCGAGTGATGGCCTGAGCGGGCTTTTTTGCTCAAAAAAAGAGCGGTTGCGACTAATAATGGAATAATTGTCCTGGCGTTCAGTTTGCATTTCCGAAAGACCGGGCAGGTTCTCTGTTCTTTCCAAAAACTTCTGGTCGATTTCATTTAAAAATCTGCTGGGAGAGCAAAACTCAAGATTCCCCCAGCGATACCGCTGGTTTGCGTAAGAAATCCAGGCATTTTCCATTGCCCGGGTCAGCGCAACATAAAACAACCGGCGCTCTTCCTCAATGGCTTCGGGCGAACCGTTATCCTCTGCCTGGGCAGATGGGAACAGGTTTTTTTCAAGCCCCACCACAAAAACATTTTTAAACTCCAGCCCTTTTGCCGAATGGACGGTCATCAGCGTAACCTTATCTTTGTCTTCATCTTTTTCGTTGTCCTGGTCGGTCAACAGCGCCACTTCTTCAAGGTAATTTTCAAGCTTTGACGGCCTGCCCTCTTCAAGCGCATTCAGGCTGAACTCCCTGATTCCGTTCAAAAGTTCCTGAATGTTTTCATGGCGGCTCAGCCCTTCGGGAGATTTGTCGTTGTATAGTTCTTTCAGAATCCCTGTTTTCTCGGCAATGGTCCCGGATGCCTCCCAGGCATCCTTTTCAGCCGAAAGGCTGGTAAATTCGCTGATCAATGCTGCAAACCCCTGTACTTTGGCTATGGTTCCCCGATTCAGTCCTGCAGGATTCTGTTCGGGTAGGGAACTGATTATTTGCCAGATCGAAGTCTCCGATTCAACGGCAGCAGTTTCCAGCCTTGAAAGGGTTGTCTGCCCGATTCCGCGCGCCGGATAATTGATGATTCGTTTGAGCGCCTCATTGTCCCAGGGATTGATAATCAACCGGAAGTAGGCAAGCAAATCCTTGATTTCCTTTCGCTGATAAAAACTCAGGCCGCCATAAATTTTATAGGGAATATTCTGCCTGCGCAGCGCCTCCTCAAAAATTCTTGATTGCGCATTGGTGCGGTACAAAATGGCATAATCCTGGTTTTTGTAGTGGTTGCGCAGTTGGGTTTCTGCAATTTCCTGAGCCACAAGAAATCCCTCCTCATTGTCTGTGAGTGCAGAAATCACCTTGATGGCTTTTCCCGGATCATTTTCTGAATAAACGACTTTGGGAATCTGCCGTTTGTTTTTGGCAATGATACTGTTGGCGGCATTGACAATCGTTTGCGTTGAACGGTAGTTCTGCTCCAGTTTAAATATTTTATGATTGGGATAATCCGCCTGAAAACTGAGGATATTCTCAATTCTTGCGCCCCGGAAGGAATAAATGCTCTGGGCATCATCGCCCACCACGCACAAATTCTGGTGAGAGGCCGCCAGTTTTTTTATAATCAGGTATTGCGCATAGTTTGTGTCCTGATACTCATCCACCAGAATGTAACTGAACTTTTGCCGGTATTTTTCAAGAATTTCAGGATGATCGCGAAAAAGCAGGTTGGTTCTCAGAAGCAAGTCATCAAAATCCATTGTTCCCGATAAACGGCAGCGCTTGACATACTCCTTATATATTTCAGAAACGTAGGGCATCCTCGCCGATTTGTCCGTCTGGCGGATTTCAGTGTTCTGAGCATAGGAACCGGGGGTTATCAGGTTGTTTTTTGCCATGGATATTCTTGAAGCCACACTTCCCGGCTTATAAATCTTATCATCTAACTGGAAACTTTTTATGATGGTTTTTATCAGATTCCTGCTGTCGGCGGCATCAAGGATTGTAAAATTTGATGGAAAGCCGATGGTTTGATGTTCAGCCCTCAATATACGTGAAAAAATAGCGTGAAAAGTTCCCATCCACAGGTAGCGCGATATTTTTTCGCCGGCCACGGTGGCAATTCTTTCCTTCATCTCACTTGCTGCCTTGTTGGTGAAAGTGAGTGCAAGAATAGTATAGGGCTTCACTCCCTGTTTTAACAAATGGGCGATTCTGTAGGTGAGTACCCGTGTTTTTCCCGAACCGGCGCCGGCAATAATCAAAGCCGGGCCATCAGTGGAAATCACAGCTTCCCGCTGGGCATTATTTAAATTTTCAAGATAATTCAAATCCATTCAGAAATAAAATTCAAAATTAAAAACGCAAAAATAGAAGTTGTTTTATAGCTTCTCAAACAATTAAATGAAAATTATACGTTAATATTGTAATTCAAAGCATCGAAAAAACTTTATGAAGAATATACACATAAAAAACTTACTTTTTGTACTTGCCCTGCAATTAACTTTTCATGTTGCTCCGGCTCAGTTGACGGCTCCGGGAGCCTCCGCAACACTAACAACTGAATACCAGGAGTTTCCGGAAACCGATAATATTTTTATTTTTTGTGCAGAAAGCGAAGGCATTCAAAACGGAACGCTTTCCTTTCATTCAGCAATTCAGGGTACCAAAACCTTTTTGTGGGAAAAATACAATTCCGGATCGGGAAATTTTGAATTTCACTTTTCAGAAAGCAGCGATGCGCAGGAATCATCCGTCAACGCATTGCCCGACGGCGGCTACCGCATAACGGTTTCACAAGGGGAAAACAGTGAGACTTCCAGGGCATGGGTTTTCAACAGCTGGATTTCTGCCACTGCCGGAATTGAAGACTCCGGCTGTGAATCTTTCAAATTGCAGGGTGCTTTCGATGCTTCAGAAATTGTCTATTTTGATTTGGCAAACCAGGAAGCCATCGAAATTTTCAGGGACCCGAAAGTGGAGTGGAAAGACAGCGAAACAACAGTTGCAAGCGTGATTGCCCCACAATTGTTTAATCCGCCTGCCGTCAACACGGAGTATGATTTCAGGGTTTATGACCGCTTTGGGTGCGAAACCTCAACCACTGTATTTTATGAGTCGGTTGTAACCCGGGCAAAGTTTTCCGTTGACCCGATGCAGGGTGAAGCGCCGCTTACCGTCAATTTCACCAATGAATCTGAAAATGGCAGCACCGGTTTGTATGAATGGTTCTTTTACAGAAACTTTGACGATTTGAAAAGAGAGGGAGAAAAAACGCAGCAACCACTGGACAGTATAGATTTCATTGCATATAACGATTCGCCGGTTTACACTTTTGAAAAATCGGGAAATTACCGGGTGAAACTGGTATCCAAAAAAGTTTCTGAATTCACCGTTTGTGTGGATACAGCCTATATGAGTGATTTTATCGTAATTGATACCTCCTTTATCTCGGCGCCCAATGTTTTCACACCAAACGGCGATGGGGTGAATGACCTGTTTGTGGTGAAATTCTGGTCAATGAAAAGCCTGAAAATTTCAATTTTCAACCGCTGGGGAAAGCGCATTCATCTCTGGGAGAGCAGTGATGTCCGGGGCTTTGGTGACACCTACACGGCAACTGTTTGGGATGGACGACTTGGTGGCAGACACGCCAGTCCGGGAGTTTATTATTATGTGGCCGAAGGCAAAGGGCGCGATGACAAAAACAGAAGAGCCAGAGGTTTTTTTCACCTTTTCAGGGACAAAGAGTGATTTTACTACTCATCATTCCCCATTCAATATTTTCTTCTCCTGTATTTTCCAATGTATTGTTTTCTGAAAACAAATTAATTTTAACACAATGAAAGTCACTCCAAGGATAAGTTTTCTGTTAAAAAACCTTGCCAGAGGCCTGATCTGGCTGGCAATTCTTCTTGCGGCATATCTATCCTTTGAGAAAATTGTGATGACAAATGCTCCGGATATCTGGATTGAGCAATTTCATTCAAAGCCCTTGATTATCTATCTTATCTACATAATTTCCGAGTTTTTTATCGGCATCATTCCTCCCGAAATATTTATGATCTGGGCATTGAAAAGAGGTGGCTTATGGAACTATATTTCAATTGTAACCCTCCTTGCGCTGATTTCATATTTCATGGGTTACCTCACCTTTTACCTCGGACGGATAATTCATAAAAAAGCATCATTCAGGTATATACGCATTAAGTTTTTCAAACAAACCTGGCCTCAGCTGAAGAAGCACGGAATTTTCCTGATCATTGTTGCCGCGCTCACTCCGGTTCCCTGGTCAGGCACCTGCCTGCTTGTCGGTTCAGCCGGATACCCTTCTGACCGGTTTTTAAAATATGCGCTGTTCCGGCTTCTCCGCTACGCAGTTTATGGTTTTATCGTATTTCTGACACACCATTTCTGACTTGGTTTTTTTCCATTCAAAAAAATCATTTCGCAACATTTGAAATAATTTTGTATCAAAATGCCTTTAAAGCTTTAAAAAGCTTATTTTAGCGAGATTGTTTCATTCTTAAAAACTATAAAATTATGAGAACAGCTTTTTTATTTATCCTCTCATTTTTGATTGCCGGGTCATTATATTCCCAATCCGATTTTAACGGTTTAAATATGAACATGGGCAATCTGTACCGGCTCTCCGATGCCAAAACACGTTCCATAAGCCCTGAAAATTTCACCGGCGAAAAAGGAAAAGGCGGCATGGCTATTCCCGATGCCGACGCCCCCCGGAATACAGCAAACGCATCGCACGCTGCCCGCGACCTCGGGCAGGGCTGGAAAGTCAATCCTTTTATCCGCATTCAGCCGGGAGAAACATTTACACTTGCTGAAATTGATGGCCCCGGAGCTATCCAGCACATCTGGATGACCCCGACCGGGAATTGGAAATTTTCCATTATCCGTTTCTACTGGGATGGAGAAGAAACGCCTTCCGTAGAAGTTCCGGTGGGTGATTTTTTTGCTATGGGCTGGAATGAATATGCCCCGCTGAGCTCGCAGGCAATCTGCGTAAACCCGGGAAGCGCTTTCAACTGCTACTGGCCGATGCCGTTCCGCAAAAAATGTAAAATCACCATGGAAAACATCAACGACAAGGATGCCATGACCCTTTATTACCAGATTGATTACACCCTGACCGAAGTGCCGGAAGATGCAGCCTACTTTCACGCACAATTCCGTCAGGAAGTCCCCAATGTAACTTCAGACTACACCATTATTGACAACATCAAAGGCAAAGGACACTTTGTAGGGGTTTACATGGCCTGGGGTGTCAACAACAACGGCTGGTGGGGCGAAGGCGAAATTAAGTTTTTCATGGATGGCGATACGAAATTCCCGACCATTTGCGGCACCGGAACCGAAGATTACTTCTGTGGTTCCTACAATTTTGACCGCAACGGGCAATATACCGTGTTTAATACTCCGTATGTCGGCCTGCATCAGGTAATCCGTCCTGACGGCACATACAGGTCGCAGCAACGTTTCGGATTATACCGCTGGCATATTCTGGACCCCATTCGTTTTGAAAAAGACCTGAAAGTTACCATTCAGGATCTGGGATGGAGGCACGGAGGCAGATACCTTCCGCAAAAATCGGATATTTCATCGGTAACTTACTGGTATCAGACGGAGCCACATGCAAAGTTTCCGAAACTGCCGGATTGGCAGGAGCTGGAAGTAATCAATTAAAAAATACTAACTGATTGAAAACAGAAATGAGTAAAGACAAACCGCAATTTATACCCAAAGGCATTGTTTGGCCTTTTATCCTGCTGACTTCGCTGTTTTTTGCCTGGGCAGTGCCCAACAACATGACCGACACCATGCTTGCCGCCTTCAAGCGGATAATGAGTCTGACCGATTCAAAAACCGCATGGATTCAGGTGGCCTGCTACCTGCTCGGATATGGCGGGTTTGCCATTCCGGCAGCACTGTATATAAAAAAGCACACCTACAAGTCAGGCGTTTTATTGGGACTTTCGCTTTATGCTTTAGGGACATTCATGTTCTATCCCGCAATGCTACTGGCCGGCACAAGTATCAACATCAGTTTTCTGACTTTTTTGCTGGCGCTGGTGGTTTTATTTGCAGGGCTTTCCATTCTGGAAACTTCTGCCAATTCATATGTGTATGCCATCGGGCCGGAAAAGACCGGAACAAGAAGATTGAATTTTGCGCAGTCGTTTAATCCGTTTGGCGCCATCACCGGCGTGGTTTTAAGTCAGGTTTTCGTGCTTTCCCAGCTGAATATGCTCAGCGCCGAAGAACGTGCAGGCCTGCCTCCGGCAGAACTGCTGGAAATACAGGGAAATGAACTGAATGCGGTAACCACCACTTATATGGGACTCGGACTGGTGATGCTGATTATTCTGCTGGCTATTTTCTTCACCAAAATGCCTTATGCCCGGGAGGATGACAAAAACCTGGATTTAAAAGGCACTTTCCGCAGGCTGATTAAAAACAAAAACTACGTGTGGGGCGTAATCGCTCAGTTCTTTTATGTGGGCGCACAAATTGCGGTGTGGTCATTCATCATCCGTTATGCCATTCAGCAGCTTCAACTGGATGCGCTGGTGGCCGGATTGGGAAAAAATACATCGCCCGATGAGATCATTTCACTGCTTCGGAATGTGGAACCACTGGCCGCCGGTTTTTACAATTTCACCGAAATGCTCGGAATGAAAGCCTTTTTGCCACGCACAACGGAACAGGCTGCTGCAACATACTATATTCTTTCCCTGGTATTGTTCGTTATCGGCCGGTTTACGTTCACCTGGCTGATGAGATACTTTGCCCCGCGCACTCTGCTGTCCATTCTTGCATTTGCAGCAATAATATGCAGCTTGCTGACCGTTTACGGGCAGGGCTGGGTTGGAATTTATGCACTGATAGCCATCTCGGGCTGCATGTCGCTGATGTTCCCGACAATTTACGGCATGGGAGTTACCGGACTGGGCGATGACACAAAAATCGGCGGCGCCGGAATGATCATGGCCATCGCCGGTGCTGCGGTATTGACACAGATTCAGGGAATTGTTTCAGACCAGGCCGGGAGCATAAAAGTGGCATTCTGGGTACCTGCCGTTGCTTTTATGATAATACTTTATTACAGCGCTGTGGTGAGCCGCGGAAAAGCATCCTGAAGTGCCCGGCGGAGAAACAAACTTCGGTTTTGGTTGTTGTAGGGACTGAAATCGAAGAATTATGATTAAGAAACTTAAGGAACGATGGGAAGTGAAAAATAATTTTCAGATTATTTTAATTCTCATCGTTTTTTCAATAACCGGCAGTGCGTCAATTGTTGTTAAAAAAGCAGTATTTCAGTGGATTGGAATCAACGGAGACACATCGTTGTGGCTGAAAGTTCCGCTGTACATACTGATAGTTTTTCCCGCCTATCAGATTCTGCTTCTAATTATTGGCACCCTGTTCGGGCAGTTTAAATTTGTCTGGGAAATGGAAAAAAGAATTTTCTCATTTTTCAAGCTCAGAAAATGAGTGTATTGATACTGATTTTTATAACGCTTTTTATGAACACATTCCCGGAACAGGATAGAAATTCAGAACAAGTCACCCTCGGCGGAGGGTGTTTCTGGTGCACGGAAGCGATTTTTCTGCAACTTAACGGAGTTGAAGCGGTAAAATCCGGTTACAGCGGAGGGAAGATCAAAAATCCGTCTTACCGCGAAGTGTGCACCGGGCGCACCGGCCATGCCGAAGTGATTCAGATTACCTTTAATCCCCGCAAAACAAGTTTTGCCGAAATACTCGAAGTGTTTTTTATGACCCACGACCCCACCACACTGAACCGGCAGTGGAATGATATTGGCACACAATACAGATCAGCAATTTTTTATCACAACGAGGAACAGAAAAGCGTTGCTGAAAAAGTGGTTTCAATGTTTGAAAAGGAGCAGGTTTATGACAGGCCAATCGTAACTGAAATCACTCCGTTCAGCGCTTTTTATCCGGCAGAGGATTACCACAGCAACTACTTTGAACAAAACCCAAACCAGCCTTACTGTCAGTTTGTTGTGGCGCCCAAAGTGGAGAAATTCAAAAAAATATTTAAAGAAAAACTCAAAAAGTAATCCAATGAAAAATAATTTTCATAACCTTGTATAAGAATAATTTTTTCTGACCAAAAACACAAAAATTTAAATGAGAAATTAAAATAACAGGGTTATAAAATTACTTCTGTTTGCTTGCACAAAGCCAGTAACTACGAAAAAGAAAAATGGAAGATTCAAAGAGTCTTCCATTTCTTTTTAGCGCTTGCCGAAAACATTCGGCGCTAAATTTTCGTAACATACCCGATAGGTTATAGCTCCCGCAACCAGATATTTCTGAAACTCACCGGATTTCCATGGTCCTGCAACATGATGCTGCCGGGACCATGTTTTTTAACCGTATATTCCGGAATCCCGATATATTCTGTCGGGCCGCGAACCGAAACATTGTTTTGTACCAATACGCCATTGTGCAAAACGGTCACTCTTGGCGGGGTGAAATAGGTTCCGTCGTCGTTAAAGCGCGGCGCGGTATAGATGATATCATAAGTCTGCCACTCACCGGGCGCTTTACACGCATTCACAAGCGGCGCATGTTGCTTGTAAACACTGGCAGCCTGTCCGTTGCGGTAGCTGCGGTTATCATAGCTGTCAAGAACCTGTACTTCATATCTTTCCTGCAGGAAAATACCGCTGTTTCCGCGTCCCTGGCTGGTGCCAACAATTTCAGTGGGTGAGCGCCATTCAATATGCAGCTGAAAATCATTGAAAACACGTTTGGTTTTTATAATTCCCTGCCCCTTGACAACGGTCACACAGCCGTCTTCCACTTTCCAGCCGGGCGCTTCTCCTTTGCCGTTGGTCCATTCACGCCCGATATCAACCCCATCAAAAAGCACGATGGCATCCGACGGAGCATCCATTGGCGTTGCTCCGGGGGTAACAAGCGGCACTTCCGGATCCCAGATTTCGGTCATTTCAGGCTTCATCGGCATGGGCCCATCGGTTTGTGCGAACACATGAAAAACTGCAAAAAGCAGCATAACAGATAAAATTCCAATTTTCTTCATCTTTGTAAAATTTATTAAGTTGATAACTATACGAATGCCGGTTTAAAGTCCAAGTTCTTCAATAATCGCCTCAATTTTTGCCTCCGCTGTCTCCCCTGCCCTGTCGTAATCGGCCCGTGAGTCCAGCCTGCCTTTCACTTCAAAATAGAACTTGATTTTCGGCTCTGTTCCTGACGGACGTACAGAAATTTTAGTTCCGTCGCCGGTGAAGAACTGAAGAACATTGGAGGTAACTTTCTGGTTGATTTTTTTCTCTTCGCCGGTAACAGGATTTTTTGCCGTCAGCGTGGAGTAGTCCTTGATCCATTCCACCGGCGAGCCATCTATCTTCAGAGGAGGTTCCGAGCGGAATTTGCGCATCATCTCCTGAATTTCTTCGGCTCCTTCTCTACCGGGACGAAAAATAGACTTCATTTTTTCCATCGAAAAGCCATATTCAAGGTAAATATCCTGGAGCAATTCATACAGGGATTTCCCCTGTTCCTTTGCCCAGGCTGTGATTTCCGCCATCAGCGCACAGGACGAAATGGCATCCTTGTCGCGTGCAAAATCAGCCGGCATAAACCCAAAGCTCTCTTCTCCCCCGCCGATAAATTTTTTCTTTCCTTCGTTTTCGCGAATTACTTCGGCAATAAATTTAAATCCGGTGTAAACATCAAAAAACTCAATACCGTTTTTCTTTGCTATTTCAGCAATCAATTCGGTGGAAACAATGGTTTTCACAACAAACTCATTCCCTTTCAACAAGCCGGATTTTTTCATCTGTGTGATGATGTAGTAAATGAAAATCAGCGCCGTCTGGTTTCCATTGAGTATCACAAATTTCCCTTTGTCATTTTTCACTGCCACACCATAGCGGTCGGCATCAGGGTCGGTGGCCATCACCAGTTCGGCGTCCGTTTCATATCCCTTTTGTATCGCCATCTCCATTGCCGCTTCCTCTTCGGGATTTGGCGAAATGACCGTCGGGAAATCCCCGCTGACCACATCCTGTTCGGGAACATTTATGATGTTGGTGAAACCAAATTTCCGCAAAGCCGCCGGCCCCAGTTTCACAGAAGTGCCGTGGATGGGCGTGAACACGATTTTCATATCCTTGTGGCGCTCAACCACATCGGGCGACAGGGAAACTGTCTTCACTTTTTCAAGAAATTTATTATCCATCTCTTCGCCCATAATCTCGATCAGGTCCTCGTTCCCGTCAAAAAGAATATCTTCAACTTTCACTTTCAGCACCTCTTCCACAATGTTCACATCGTGCGGCGAAACAACCTGGGAACCATCATCCCAGTAGGCTTTGTAGCCGTTGTATTCTTTCGGGTTGTGCGATGCCGTGATGATAATCCCACTCTGGCAACCAAGCTCCCTGATTGCAAAAGAGAGCTCGGGAGTTGGCCTTAAATCTTCAAACAGATAGGTCTTGATTCCGTTGGCTGCGAAAACTTTAGCGCTGCTTTCGGCAAAAGCACGGCTGTTGTTCCGGCAATCGTGTCCGATGGCCACTTTGATTTGCGGCAGTCCGGCAAATTCCTTTTTCAGGTAATTGGCAAGCCCCTGATTTGCCGCACCAATTGTGTATTTATTCACCCGGTTGGTGCCTGCCCCCATGATTCCACGCAGTCCGCCAGTGCCAAATTCAAGGTTTTTGTAGAAAACTTCAATCAGTTCCGAAGGATCATCATTCTCCAGCATCCGCCGGACTTCCTTTCTCGTTTCTTCGTCATATTTATCTGAAAGCCACTCCTGTGCTTTCTCCTGTACCTGTTCCAGTAATTCTTTTTCCATAAATAATATCTTTTTTAAAGTTTTTTCAGAAATTTTTCCAGACTCTCTTTCCAGTATGGAATTTCAAGATTAAAAGTAGTTTTTATTTTTGATTTATTCAACACGCTGTAATGGGGACGTTGTACAGGTGAAGGAAATTCAGCCGACAAAACCGGATGAACCTTGCAGTTTGTACCTGACAATTCAAAAATCGCCCGGGCAAAATCATACCAGCTGGCAACGCCTTCGTTTGAGTAGTGATAAATTCCGCCGAAAGAAGCCTCCGGATTCTTTTCGCATTGGCCAATTATTTCCAGAATAGCCCGTGCTAGGTCTTCTGCAAAAGTCGGCGTTCCAATCTGGTCAAAAACAACATTCAGCTCTTTCCGCTCCTGCCCAAGCCGGAGCATGGTCTTCACAAAATTATTCCCATACAGGGAATACAACCAGGACGTGCGAATAATAATTGTTTCTGAGTTAAAATCAAGGCTTCGCCTTTCTCCGTCAAGCTTAGTTGCTCCATAAATCCCTGTGGGGTTTGGTTCTACTTTTTCTGAATAAGGGACACAGGATTTTCCATCAAAAACATAATCCGTGGAAATATGAATGAACCCGGCGCGGAGTTTTTCAGCAGCTCTGGCCAGAATTCCGGGAGCCGTTGCATTGATTGCCTTTGCGTTTTCAATATCCGTTTCCGCCTGGTCAACTGCAGTGTATGCAGCACAATTAATCACAAAACCGGGAAGATTTGCCTGAAAATATTTTTCAACCGCATGTTCATCGGTGATGTCCAGCGAATCAATATCGGTGAATAAAAATTCCCACTGCGGATATTCCACCGACAGTTCCCGGATTGTACTGCCCAACTGTCCGTATGCGCCTGTAACAAGAATTTTCATGGCTTTTCAAACTTAAAATTCATTGTAGCATCTGCGAAAAATGGCGCCGCCATATCCTTTTCGGAAACTAACGGCTGGATTTCACCCAGTTTCCAGTCAATGGCAAGCACAGGGTCAAACGGATGAATACTCCGTTCATATTCCTGCCGGTAAAAACCGTCGCATTTATAGGTAAATATTGCCGTTTCGCTCAACACGGAGAAACCGTGCGCAAAACCTTTGGGAATAAACAACTGCTTTTTTGAAATGTCGTCCAATTCAACTCCAAACCATTTTCCAAATGTCGGAGAGCCTTTTCTCAAATCCACCGCCACATCAAATACAGCGCCCCGGATTACCCGGACCAGTTTCGCCTGTGCCCGGGGATTCAGCTGGTAGTGAAGCCCGCGCACCACCCCTCTTGAGGATTGTGATTCATTGTCCTGAACGAAAACGGCGTCTATGCCATTACTATTATAGCGTTCTTCCTGCCATGATTCCAGAAAATAGCCCCTTTCATCTTTAAAAACGGCAGGCTCAATGACCAGCAAACCGGCAATCGGCGTTTTAATCACCCTCATAGCTGAAATTAAAAGGAGAATATTTGCTTGTCGGCCAGACGCAGCAAGTATTCCCCGTATTGATTATTACGGAGTGGCATGGCCAGCTCGATCAACTGTTCCCTTGAAATAAACCCCTTTTTATAGGCAATTTCCTCAATGCAGGAAACTTTCAGTCCTTGGCGTTGCTCAATGGTTGCAATAAAGTTGGAAGCCTGCAGAAGACTGTCGTGAGTACCTGTGTCTAACCAGGCAAACCCACGTCCCAGAAGTTTTACATTCAGCCGGTTCTCTTGCAGGTAAAGCCGGTTCAGATCGGTGATCTCCAGCTCTCCGCGTGCAGAAGGTTTCAGTTTTTTGGCTTTTTCAATCACATCGTTTGAATAAAAATAGAGACCGGTAACGGCATAATTCGACCGGGGGTTTTCAGGTTTTTCCTCAATGGAAATCACCTCTCTTTTTTCATTGAACTCAACCACCCCGTACCGTTGCGGATCATTTACATAGTAGCCGAAAACAACAGCGCCATCTTCCAATTTTGCCGATTCTTCCAGAATTGATCTGAAATTGTATCCATAGAATATATTGTCGCCTAAAATCAGGCAAACGTTGCTGTCGCCGATAAACTTTTCACCGATAATAAAAGCCTGCGCCAGCCCGTCGGGCGACGGCTGGATTTCATACGAAATGCTCAGCCCAAGCTGATTCCCGTTGCCGAAAAGATTTTCATATAACTTAATGTCAGTTGGCGTTGAAATAATCAATACCTCGCGAATGCCGGCAAGCATAAGCACCGACAACGGATAATAAATCATGGGTTTGTCGTAAACCGGAATAATTTGTTTGGAAACAGACCGCGTTATGGGATAAAGCCGTGTCCCGGCGCCCCCTGCGAGAATAATCCCTTTCATGCAAAATGGTTTAATAATTTATTAATGAAGTTCAAAATTAATAAAATTAAACGGGCTGCATCAACTCTGACGGATAAACTCCCCGAAAATATCTGTTAAGCCATTGGTTAAAAAAGGCAAATAACAAAATAAAATGCTGAGAACCTTTGATATAAATGAATTAAGTTATAGTTTTGCGCGCGTTTTGAAGCAAATATAATGTCTAATTTATTAATTTATTGAAAATCACATGACTGAAAAAAATGAGAAAGTGGAACAAGAGGTTCAGGAAGTAGCTGAACCGGTTGTTCAGAATGAAGAAAAACCAAAAGCAGAAGAAACTGCCGCAACCGAAGAAACCAAAACAGAAGCTGTTGAAGAAACTCCTGAAAAAACTGAAGAAGCAGCAGCAACAGAAGAAAAAACCACTGAAGAAGAAACGGTAACAGCCGAAAAAGATGCAGAAGAAGTTACTGAAACTGCTGATGCTGTTGAGGCCGTTGAATCTACAGAAACTTCAGAAACTGAAGAAGATACAGTAGCGGAGACTGAAACAAGCGAAGCGTTTGACTGGGAAAGCCTTGAAACCGACCTCGACACCTATTCTGCAAAACAGAGGGCTGAACTGGAAAAGATATACGACAACACGCTGAACATAGTAGCTGAGAAAGAAGTACTTGAAGGTACTGTGATTGCGCTTACCAAACGTGAAGTGGTTGTTGACATAGGCTACAAATCAGACGGGATTGTCAGCCTGAACGAATTTCGTTATGCCCCCGACCTGAAGGTGGGCGACAAAGTGGACGTATTCATCGAAAGCCTGGAAGACAAAAAAGGGCAGATGATACTCTCCCACAAAAAAGCACGCGCTTCCCGTTCATGGGATCGCGTGAATGAAGCGCTGGAACAGGATGAAATCATCAAAGGATTCATCAAGTGCCGCACAAAAGGCGGTATGATTGTGGATGTTTTTGGAATTGAAGCATTCCTCCCGGGCTCTCAGATTGATGTGAAACCAATTCGCGATTACGATGTGTTCGTTGGCAAAACCATGGAATTCAAAGTGGTGAAAATCAACCACGAATACCGGAACGTAGTCGTATCACACAAAGCATTGATTGAAGCAGAGCTTGAGCAACAGAAAAAAGAAATTATTTCAAAACTGGAAAAAGGACAGGTACTGGAAGGTATGGTCAAAAACATCACTTCCTACGGCGTATTTATGGACCTCGGGGGCGTGGACGGACTTATTCATATTACCGACCTCTCCTGGGGACGCATCAACCATCCGACTGAAATTGTTGAGCTGGATCAGAAACTGAACGTGGTGATCCTCGATTTCGACGATGACAAAAAACGTATCGCATTAGGATTGAAACAGCTTACCCCGCATCCGTGGGATAACCTGGACGAAAACCTGAAAGTGGGCGATAAAGTGAAAGGTAAAGTAGTTGTATTGGCCGACTACGGCGCATTTGTGGAAATAGCGCCCGGAGTGGAAGGATTGATTCACGTTTCAGAAATGTCATGGAGCCAGCACCTGCGCAGTGCACAGGATTTCCTGAAAGTGGGCGACGAAGTGGATGCAGAAATACTGACCCTCGACCGCGAAGACCGCAAAATGTCGTTGGGAATGAAGCAGCTTAAAGCTGATCCATGGGAGAAAATTGAAGAGAATTATGGTATCGGAACAACCCACACTGCGCTTGTCCGTAACTTCACCAACTTTGGCGTATTTGTGGAAATCACCGAAGGTGTTGACGGATTGATCCATATTTCTGACCTGAGCTGGACGAAAAAAATCAAACATCCGTCGGAAGCTACCGCCATCGGCGAAGAGATTGAAGTGGTTGTGCTCGACATTGACACAGAAAACCGCCGCCTGAGCCTTGGACATAAGCAACTGGAAGAAAATCCGTGGGATGTATTTGAAACTATTTTCACCAGCGACTCTGTTCACGAAGGAACAATCATTGACCTGATGGATAAAGGCGCCGTTGTTGCCTTGCCCTACGGAGTGGAAGGATTTGCCACACCGCGTCATCTGGTTAAGGAAGACGGCACACAGGCAAAGCAGGACGAAAAGCTGGAATTCAAAGTTATTGAGTTTAACAAGTCGGCCAAGCGTATCATTGTTTCTCACTCAAGGGTTTATGAAGATGAAAAACGTACGGGCGAGACAACAAAACGCAGAAGCCAGACACGCTCCACCCAAAGGGCAGTTCAGACGATGAACGAAAACGTTGAAAGAACCACCTTGGGAGATATTTCTGAATTGGCTGCTTTGAAAACAGAGCTGGAACAGAA
>CAZVAD010000038.1:4566-21462 GCA_964624645.1 uncultured Mariniphaga sp. | reverse complement strand
GTCATTTTGGGCGTATCTTCTCCAATAAAATAGGCTGCATCAGCAACGTTTAGTCCTTGTTGCAGCATGTAATTGACTCTTTTTAGGTAATCTGTGTATAAATCCAATTGCGAAAACCAAGTGTTTTTTCGGTCAAACTCGTTCCCAAACCATGCATTAACGCCCGGATTTCTATCTTCGTAAGGCTGCATGATATAAACGTGCAACAAGGTGTTATTTATGCCTTCGGCAAAAAAGCGGTCGTTGCGCTGTTTCATCATCGCCGGATAACGGGAATATGCCGGACCGCCGGAAGTGTTGGATTCAGCAGAAATTTTGGTTTTTCCGTAAATATGCCCACAGGAGGTGGCTGCTCTGTTTTCGATATCTCCAAGCTCTCCTTCGCTCCAATATTCACCGCCAATTTCATCGGATTGTCCGCCATACATCAGAAATTCGCCGGGAAAGCCCCAGTGTCCGTAATTTTCAAGCCAGGTGGTCAATCCGTGTTCGTGACTGATATCTCGCAATCCGCCAACATAATCGTATGCCACTTTATTGGCAACCAGCCTGCGCATATCCCATAGAAATCTTTCCGAATCCGATTCGCTGTTTACAATAAACCCTTCATAAACGGGCAGAAAAGGTATCGGATCGTATCCGTAATTTGCCCTGAAATCATCGATGAAGTCATCGGTAAAGTTTTGTCCACCTGTTTCGTAGCTATCCTGAACCACAACCTTGAATGATTTTCTGTCTTGTTCGGGTACCCGCTTCAAGATCTCTCCTATGAAACCGTCAAAATGTTCTGCCACCCATTTCTTACTCATTTTATCCACCTCCAATCCGGTGCCTATCGGCGATGCCGGCGCATTGGTAACGGTTGTCGTAGTCATGCCGGTTCTCATAATCATCCAGTCTCCTTCGGGAACTTCCCAGTTCAATGTGCCGTCCGAAGAGAGATGTTCGGAGATATCCAAAACATCCTCTTTGTTGATAACCAAACTTTCATCTTCGAGATTTGATTGCTGATTCCACATGTAGGCATCCCAATAGGGAAGAGGGGTTTGGTGCATTTTTGCCAATGTCTTTTCGCTAAATCTCTCCAGTTTGGGATTGCTGCTTATCTCAACTTCTGTAAGCAATGCCGGTGATGAAATATTGTTTAATATGAGCCTGTAGTTTTTGGCGGTTACCGCTGGCAGTGAAATAACCACGGGAGCAAATGGCTTAAATCCCACATTGGGATTTGGATTCGTTCTGTTGATATGAAACTCAGAAATGGTATTATATTCTCCGTTCTCATTCATGATCTGAAGCACTGCTCCCATGGATACGGGGCGCTCGGCTAAGCTGATTGAAATACTTCTTGCAGTGAACTCTTCTTTGGTTTCAAATACAAAAACGGCTTCTCTTGTGTTGTTTAGGTGAATACCGGTATCGCTTTTGCCATCAACAATTGTAGTCAGGTTTGCAAAGGATGGTGATGAACTGATGGTTGCATTTTCACTGTTTATTTGTTGTAGATTTTCACTTTTCAACGGATAAGCCAACAGTTTAACATCCTGAAAAAATTCGTTTGGTTGCTCCAGTTTTTTTGAGATTTTCTGAGGTCCCTTTACCACTTCCTTTGAAGAGGTGAGGTATCGCATGGATGCCTCGGGTTTTATCCATGGACCGCCCGATTGACTCCAGCCGGGTGAATTAAATATTCCAATTTCAATATCCAATTCTGTGGCTGTTTTGAGCGCCAGGTGCATGATTTCCCACCATTCTTCACTGAATAATTCTACTTTCCCGTAAGGTAAATCGTCTAAGCCGATATTGCCGATGAAAGCCCGGTTGATGCCCTTTTCCTTCATGGCGTACAGATCTTTCACTACCCCTTCCTTCGAGATATGATCAGAAATCCAGTACCAATAGACACTGGTCTGCACGGTTTCGGGTGGAGTGATAAAATTTGTCAACAGGTCGTTATCGGTTTTTTTACCATTTTCGCATGAAACAAAAACAGAAAACAAAACGGAAAGTACGGTTATCGGAATAATTGACAGATATTTACTTTTTTTCATAACAGCTGCTTGATTATGAGATGGATTTTTATTTATTTCTGAAAGATATTACCTGACGATTTTAACTCCTTTTGGCGGTTTGATTTTGCTTCTGATTTTTCCATCGGCTTGTTTTGTATGTTCTACATAAATTTCACCATAAGGAGTTGGAAAAGTGCCTGATGCAAAATTTAAATCTCCTAAATTTGGGCGAACCTGAATCACTTTTGAACCGGGTTCCAGAACTTTGATGCCCAACACATGTGCAGAAAGCCAGGAGGTTGGTCCCGACGCCCAGCCGTGGCAGAGGCTGGCTCTGAGTCCTACATAGCAATGGTCGCCCCCATCGGAATGGATATTGAACTTTGACGCTTCGGGCAGTTGGTCGATTGGCGTAGCATTTAACCGCTCTTCGTAATTGAAGTTTTCCCAGAATGTGGTGGCGCCCAAATCCAGCATCGATCCCCAATAATCGGAGATGATTTGCATGGCTTCGCTATACTTTCCGGCTTTTGCTAAAGCTTCCAGCATATAATATCCGTAGAAAGTGGCAAAATCGGCAGCGCCGTTTTTAAGGATTATATTTGCCGCTTCCTGTGGTGATAATAATTCAGCCAATGTCAGCAATGCGGCTGCCTGCTTGTTTCCGTCATCGGATGGACGATAACTTTTCAGCGGTTTCAATGCAGCGGAGCATTGGGTTTTCAGATCATTGTCTTTGAGCCAGTCGGCAATTTCTTCGGCGGCTTCCAATGCCAATACGGTCATCGCCTGAAGTCCTGCATGGATCACCGCCGGATTTTCAGAGGTAGGCCAATCTAAAAAACGCCCCCCGTCCAATTGTTCTTTTCCATCTTTTGTTTTACTGATAATTTGCTGTGCAAGCGCCGTGAGATATTCCTGCTGTTCTTTCAAGTAACTCAGGTCTCCGTGATGCAGATACAAATCGCGGTGCACAATAATCCACCACAGGGAGTAAGACGAAATGCCATTCATCCAACCCGGTAGCGGCGTAGTGTTTTTTGCAAAATCAAGACTTCTGCGCACCACTTCATTTTCGCCGAAAACGGTATGAATAGTCATCACTTCGGGGTGCATATCGCCCACCCAAACCAACCGGTCGCGTTTTATTCCATCCCAAAGATACTCCTGCATATTTAGATGAACAGTGTAAGCTCCGGTTTCCCATATTTTATTAAGCCGCTCATTATCTGATTTAAATGATCCTAAATAAGGTATATCCCGATATCGAGCAATTGCTCTCACGGAACGTATGGGCAATTCAACTGCTTCGTCCAACAGATCAATTCTTACAAACCTGAAGCCTGAATTTCCAACTTCCAGCGTGCCCAACCAGGGAATCCCAATCGTGAAATCTCTTAAAGTATGATCATTTGTTGCCGATTGCATTCCCGGAACAGTGTTGTCGATGCAGTCGCTCATTGCCTCCGAAACCGATTCACCAAAACGAATTCTTACATTCACCGGATTTTTTTCGCTTCTGATAGCAGCGGCTATTTCGATACTTCCATAAAGCTCATGTCCAAAATCCAACAAAATGGAGGCTTGTTCTCCATCACCCGATTTCATCACACACATGCCGGCGCTGCTTGTGGATAACTGCCCGTCGAATTCAGTCAAAAGCACTTCGGCATGTTGCACATAACTGCTTTGTGAATTTTCAGATTGCATAACAATCCGCACGGGAGTTACATAACTTCGGGTAATTTCGTCTTTGATTAGGTTGTCGCCGAAATTATTTTTCAATACATTGTTTTGCGCGAAGAGTGTTCCTGTGGTAAGAATCAGGAATAGGAAAGTGAAGATTTTTGATTTTTTTGCCATAGTCTGATAAAATTTATCTTGATATTTTCCGGTTAATTTATTTCAGATTTTCAAATGTTAGCTAAAAAGTTGATTCGGGGTAAATGTTTGTCCCTGTTCTGTCTATTTTAAACTATGCAGGCAAAAGTTTATCCCGCTTGCTTTGTAAAATACAAATATTGCTTTAATTTTTCAAATAATCCGGTTTGATGCTTGATTTGCAGAAAATTGTATTTGCAATGGCAATTTATGAAAGTTCAAAATCCCGGAAATTGAATTTCAGCTAATTTCCTGAATACTTTCCCGGAGAAAATCCCGGGTATAATAGTCTTCATCCACAATTTCGCCATCCCAGACCACGAGGTCAAGGTCGATGGTGCGCGGCCCATATTTTGGAGCGGTGCGGTCGCGCCCTAAGCGGTCTTCAATGCTTTTCAGCAGTATGGTTAACTCCTGTCTGTTGAAAGGGGTTTCCAGTTTCACCGCCCCGTTGGTAAAATCCGGCTGATTTTTAAACCCTATGGGCTTCGTTTTCAGTAAAGAGGAAACTTTGATCACTTTCACTTCCCGGATTAAAATTTCCATCATGGAAGAGATGTTTTTTTCGGCGTCAATGTTTGAGCCTATGCCTACGATTGCAGTATGACTGGCCATATCCGGATTATTTTCTGATTTTTTCCATTTCGAGCGAAACCGAGCCTGCAAAACGCAGTGCGTGAGGCTTGTCCACTTCCACTTTTGCTCTTTTCACTTTTTCATCTTCCATGATTAAATCAAGGATTCTTTTGGTCAGCACTTCCAGCAAATTGAACCGTCCGTTCTGAACCAGCCCGATTATTTTTTTTGTGATGACCTTATAGTCCAAAATTCCGTCAGGCTCATCTGTTTCAAGCACTTCCGGAGAAACATCGGTTTCTATTTCAAAATTGATAATTACATCCTGTTTATTTTCCTGTTCTTCCGGATTGAACCCGATATAGGTGCGGAGCAACAGGTTTTTTACTTTTATTTTTGTCATACCGAAAGGATTAATCGTTGTTTTGTTTAACATCAGCTCATCGGTTAATGTTTAGCAGGATTTTGCCCGAGATTTTCCCCGCCGTCGGCGAAAAGCAGCTGCCCGGTGAGGTGTTCGTTTTCCAGAATAAAATCGATACTTTTCAGAATCGGTTCCAGTCCGCCCGGTTTTTTCATCGGAATATTTTCAGCCAGTTTGTTGAGGTATGCTTCATCCTGATCTTCCGGCGGAAGGGTGACCCCCGGAGCAATGGCATTGACCCGGATTTCGGGTGCAAACTCCAGCGCTGCCATTTTGGTAAGCTCCCAAAGTCCTTTTTTGGACAGTGAATACGCCGCATAATTACTTTTGTTTGTGGTGATCCGGGTATCTACAAAGTTGATGATATTCCCTTTTTTACAATGAATTGCAAAATCACGCATCAGCAAAAACGGCGTTTTAAGATTGATATCTATCTGTTTGTCAAATAGTTTCTCGTCGGTTTCCTTAAGCCATCCCGGATTGAAAACAGAAGCATTGTTCACCAGAAGGCCGAATGTGCCGAATTCGGAAACCACTGTGGGAATCAATTGCTCCACTTCATCAGTTTGTGAAAAATTGCATCTGAACCGGCTGAATTTCTGATCCGGAAATTTTGCCCGGAGCGCATTAACCAGTTCTTCCGCCGGTTTTTCAGAAGAGTTGTAATGGATGATGATATTCCATCCGCGGGCTGCCAGGTGCTCTGCTGTTGCCCGTCCTACGCGTTTCGGCGCACCGGTGATAAGTGCCGTTTTGTCCATTGTAAAAAGTTTTTTATAAAACTATAAAAACCGGATGAACAAACATTGGCGTCCGGCGAATATTTGCATTTGTTAATAAAAACCTCCGAGTTTACCACTCATTTTCAGCGCTGACTTTTAGTTCATCAGTGCATTCCAGTTCTCAGTGCTTTCATTGCTTCCTGACCTGATCTGTACGATTCCGGTGATTGTGTTCTCTTCCACTCTTCCGCTGAAAATGTACTTTTCGTCACTTTTGGGATGGGTGGCTGTGAAGCTGATTCTGTCGCCATGCATTTTTGCTTCGTCAACAGTCAGCACATTTTTGCCGGTTTTAATCTGAAGGCGTATTTCCTGATAATTTTGCTTTGCCGTCATAACAAAAGTTTCATTTCCGGTTTTCCAGCGCCATTGCCCCTTTACCTGCGCCGGAATCAGCCAGAAATAAATGTTGCTGGTCTCTTCCCTGACATAATTGTCCGGTTTCCAGTCGTTCATGTCGAAATCGTGGGAGACAACACGGGTGCCTGGCTTCAGCCGGGTCAGCAGACTGGAGCGCAGTTGCAGGTTCACTGAATTGAGGAGGTACATGGTAATGACATTGGCTCTGCTGAAGTCCGTTTTGAAAATATCCTCCTGAACAAAAAGCACTTTACCTTCCACTTCGGCTTTTCTTGCATTCTCGCGGGCTTCCTTTATCCGTTTCGGGTCAATGTCGATCCCATGCCCGTATGCGCCTCTTTTTGCAGCGGCGATGACTATCCGGCCATCTCCCGAACCCAAATCAATCACATAGTCGCCCGGCCCGACATCAGCCATTTCAAGCATTTTTTCCACCACATTTTCAGGGGTTGGAACATAAGGGACATCCAGCTCCTGAGCATTTGCTTCATTTGCCAGAAATGAAAAAAAGATAAGCGGCAAAAGAGTAATGAACAATCTGTTCATTTGAAGTTTCAGTAAAAAAGGTATTTTTTCCATGACGATTTAATTAAATATCTGCCTGCAAGTTACAAAAAAATAAAGCCTGAATCAAAGATTTTCTCTCCGATTCAGACTTCATTCTTTTGAATGTTTGAATTATTCCGAATGACTACCTTTTGCTCAAAACTTCTTTTTCATAATTGAGCACTTCAGCGATGTAACCTTCGCCAGCCGGAACATTGTTTTTCAGGCAATAATAATCCCATACGGCGCCGAAAGGTTTTATTTTTACTTCTTCAAGAAGCGCCAGCCTTTCAAAATATCTTTCCTCCTCCTCCAGTTTCACCAGCATGGATGTTGGCTCCAGAAGCGCAATGAGAAAAGCCTTTTGCGTTGCGCGCGTGCCCACAACATAGGCTCCGACCCGGTTGATTGACGCATCAAAAAAGTCAAGTCCGATGTTGACCCGTTTGAAAAAGTCGTTGCGCGCGATTTCTGATGCAATGAGCTGTACCTCATCGTTCAGCGTAACCACATGGTCGGAGTCCCAGCGCACCGGACGGGTGACGTGCAGCAGCAACTCGTCAGCAAATTGCAGGCACGAAGAGATTTTGTCGCCCACCTGCTCGGTGGGGTGAAAGTGCCCGCTGTCGAGGCAGATCAGCTTATTGTTTTTAATGGCATATCCCAGATAAAAATCGTGGGAGCCTACCGTCATGGATTCGAGGCCGATGCCAAACAGCTTGCTTTCTACGGCATCTTTCAGAAGCGCTGTGGGATATTCTTTCCGGAATCCTTCGTCAAGAGATTTTTTCAGCAGCGAGCGGTAGCCGTTTCTGTCGATGGGCGTATCTTTTGAACCATCGGGAACCCAGGTGTTGTGCACACAGGGCGTTCCAAGCTGCCTGCCCATTTCTGCGCCGATTTCGCGGCAGCGTTTCATGTGTTCCACCCAAAATTGCCGGATACCTTCATCCTTTGACGAAAGGGTAAATCCGTTTTCGGCTTTGGGGTGAGAGAAATAGGTGCCGTTGAAATCCATACCGATTTCCTGTTGCTTTGCCCAGTCAATCCAGCTTTGGAAATGCTCGACGGTTATTTCATCGCGGTCCACTTTTTTTCCGCCAAAATCGCCATAGCTGGCATGGAGGTTCAAACGCTGCTTCCCGGGCAGGAGCTCCATCACTTTTTCAAGGTCTGCGCGCATTTGTGCGATAGTGGTGGCTTTGCCGGGATAATTTCCGGTAGCCTGAATTCCGCCGCCGGACAAGGCGGCGTCGGGGGTTTCAAATCCACCCACATCATCGGTTTGCCAGCAGTGCAGACTGATTACGACTTCGTTCATTTTTTCAATGACCGCATCAGTATCCACACCGATTGCGGCATACTGCTCTTTGGCCATCTGGTAAGCTTTTTCAATTTTTGTTGTATCCATAATGATAAATTTCTGTTTTTTATTGCATGGGGTAACTGAACCGGTAATTCCCTGAACCTAAATTAAATGTTGTATTTCCGTTTTTTTCCTGTGCATCAACGGATTTGCTGCTCAGCGACCCGGAATTCAGAAGGACTTTGCCGGGAGTTGCAGAAGGAAGCGTTATGGTTGCCGTTGTGTTTGCAGGAATGGTAACTTCATAAACCATTTCGTTGTTTTCAATTTTCCAGTCCGATTTGATTTCTCCGTACATGGACTGATACACTGCCCTGGCATGGGTCAGCCCGCCTCCCGGATGCGGCGCCAGAGAAAAGTGTTTGTAGCCGGGTTGCTCCGGATCGAAATCAATTCCGGCAACATATTTATACAGCCAATCGCCGATGGCTCCATAGGCATAGTGGTTGAAACTGTTCATTCCCGGATTCTGAAATGTGCCGTCAGGTTTCTGTCCGTCCCACCGCTCCCAGATGGTGGTTGCACCCTGGGTAACCGGATAGAGCCAGGAAGGATAATCTTTCCGGGTCAGGAGCATGAAGGCAAGCTCTTCGTATCCGAAATCCGACAACGTTTTGCAAAGCAGGGGAGTGCCTAAGAAACCGGTGGTCAGATGCTTGAATTTATCTACATCGCCGGCAAGGAATTCCGCCGCTTTCGGAACCAGGTTATCGGGCAGCAGGTTGAATGCCAGCGCCAGCGCATAGGCGGTCTGTGTGTGCGAGACCAGCCTTCCTGATGGGGTGACAAACGCATTGTTGAACGCTTTTTTAACATTTTCCGAGAGTTCGGAATACATTTTTGCGTCGGCAGATTTTCCAAGGATTCCGGCAATTCTTGACATTAATCCGCTGGAATAGGAAAAGTAAGCGGTTGCAATCAGGTCTTTTTCGGTGGTTGCCCCCGGATAGTCGGAACGGTTGGTTGCAAATGCAAGCCAGTCGCCGTAGTGGAAATCACCTGTCCAGAGATAATCATCGCCGGCTCTGCCTTTCATGTAATCTATCCAGCCGGCCATGCTGGGATACTGCACTTCCAGAATCCGTTTGTCGCCGAAAGTCAGGTACATCTGCCAGGGAATAATTACTGCCACATCCGACCAGCCGGTTGCGCCGCCGTTTCCGTTCAGCACATCCGGATTGACGTGCATCACTTTTCCGTCGGCTCCCTGATCGGCAGCCACATCTTTCATCCATTTTGTAAAAAAAGGAGCTACATTAAAGTTGAAAGCGGAGGTCGGGAAAAACACCTGGGCGTCGCCTGTCCAGCCAAGCCGCTCGTCGCGCTGCGGACAGTCAGTCGGAACATCAAGGAAATTCCCTTTTTGTCCCCACTCGATATTATGCTGCAATTGATTGATCAAAGGTTCGGAACAGGCAAAATCACCGGTTGGCTCCATGTCGGAATAAATGACAACACCCGTAATATCATCCAGTTGCGGCGTTCCGGGAAAGTTTTCAATCTTCACAAACCTGAACCCATGAAATGTGAACCACGGTTCGTAGGTTTCCTCGCCATCCCCTTTCAGGATATAGGTGTCGGTCACTTTTGCAGCGCGCAGGTTGTCAATATAAAAATTACCCTCCTTGTCCAGCACTTCGGCAAACTTCAGCGTAACTGCGTGGCCTTTGTTTCCTTTTACTTTTAGCCTGACCCAGCCCACCATGTTCTGTCCCATATCGAAAACAGTTTCCCCTTTCGGCGTGGTGATGATTTCAACGGGAGCAATCTCTTCCACCGCCCTCACCGGATTGCTTTGCGGAGCGATCAGCGTGTTTTTCGGATGATTCAGTTCCGATACTTTTCCCCAGCTGCCGTCATCAAAGGAGACTGTCGCCCAGCCGGGCATTTCAAGGCGGGCATCATAGGTCTCGCCGTTGTAGATATCGGAAAAAATCAGTGGGCCGGTGGTAGCTTTCCAGCTTTCATCGGTGTTTACCACTTCATTTGTGCCATCGGTGTAGGTGATCTGAAGTTGAGCGATGAGTGCCAGTTTTTTCCCGTAATAGCTGTTTTGTCCCCTGAACCCGATGTTTCCGCGATACCAGCCGTCTCCCAGCGCAGCGCCTAATGCGTTCCGTGTTTTCAACATGGAGGTAACATCATAGGTCTGATACTGAATCCGATTTTTATAGCTTGTCCAGCCGGGAGTAAACAGTTCGTCGCCGACTTTCTCACCGTTCAGGTAAAGCTCGTAAAGTCCCAGTGCGGAAGCATAGATTCTTGCCGATTTCACCTTTTTGGATGTTGAAAATTCTTTACGCAAGAAGTGGCAGGGCTTTGAACCCTCCATCTCCTTTTCGTTTTCCATGGTAATCCATGAAGCGCTCCATGCTGACGGGTCTAACAATCCGGTTTCCCAGTAAGCCGGCGCACTCCATTTGGTTGCCTTGTTTTGATTATCCCAGATTCGCACCTGCCAGTAAACCCGTTGCGATGATTGCAGTGCAGGCCCCTGGTATTCCACATTCACCGATTGGCTGCTGTTCACTTTGCCCGAACTCCAGACCAGTCTGTTTGTCCTGTTCAGCTCTGAAACCGAATTGGCCACCCTGATTTCATAGGCAATCTGCGAAACGTTTTCCTGATCGGAGAAAATCTTCCAGCTCAGGCGTGGTTTCTGAACGTCAATGCCTATCGGATTGGTGAAATATTCACAAACCAACCCGTCAATCCATGTGTTTCCTTTTGCAATGAAACCCAGACTGCTGAATAGCATTGCAAAAGCAAACAGTTTTAAATTAAAATTTTTCATAATTCTGTTGTTTAAATTGATTATATATCATTCCATGTAAAATACTTCTTCCAAAGGAATGGAAACCGGTGAATTGTCGGGATTTGTTTTCATGATGTCAGCCATGAATTTCCACCACTTTTTCACGATTTCCGTTTGTCCTAACTCCTGTGAGCCGCCTTCGCCGCTCACTTTCTGAAATGCAAACAGCGTGTCTGTTTCTTCATCCAAAAAGATGGAGTACTCGCTGACGCCTGCTTCTTTCAGGAGTTTTTTCAGTTCCGGCCAGATTTCATCGTGCCGCTTTTTGTATTCCTGCTTTTGTCCCGGATTCAGGAACATTTTGAAAACCAGTCGTTTCATCAGCCTAAGGCGTTAAGTTCAGGATAGAGCCATTTGGCAATGCCCACCACGATTACTGCCAGCAAAATGGTAAAAATTCCAACTAAAATGGTTGTGTATGTGCTTTTTGAAACGCCTTTCCACTCTTTGCGGTAAAATCCCCACAGGTTGGAGGTGAGAATAATGGTTGACATGTGCAGAATCCATGAGCTGGCGCCGTTGCCGATTTTGGTTTCGCCCATTCCGTAGAAAAAGAATTGCAGAAACCACATGGTGCCTGCCAGAATGCAGAACAGATAGTTTCGTGTCAAGGGTGTTGATTTGTCGGTGAAATCCCCGTAGGTGCGGTTCTTCAGAATCAGGTAGCTTGTCCATAAAAAGTTGGTGGTGAAGCCGCCCCAGAGAATGACGAAGAAAGTGATGTTGTTCTGAAAGATGTAATTTCCGGCATTCGGGTTCAGTGCGGCATAGTTGCTGGCGGCAATTTCTGCCATGGGTTTTCCGGCATCAATCCCAAAGCTGAAAAAGGCGCTTAAAACCCCTGAAACAATGGCAATGATCAATCCTAAAGAGAGTTTAAACTCTATGTTCACACCATCCTTGACACCTGCCAGGTCTTTATCTTTTTTCAGTCCTGCGCGACCACATAAAATAATACCGATTACGCAGATCAGAACGCCGAGTAAAACCAGCAATCCACCGGTGCTTCCCAATAATTCGGTGAAAGTTATGCCTGCCGGAACATGTTTGCCGACTCCGGGAATGATGCGGACAAGCGGCAATCCAAGTGAGCCAACCACAGAAGTGATACCCAACAACACGGAATTTCCGAGCGACATTCCCAGATAGCGGATTGCCAGTCCGTAGGTTAGTCCGCCTATCCCCCACAGCAATCCCATGATGTAGGTGGTGCGTAAAACGCTGCCGGAAGTTATGCTTAAAATTCCCTGGTAATCGGGAATAGTCAGCCGGACAGCCAGATAGGGCACAATCAGCCAGGAGAAAATTCCGCCTGTTATCCAGTAGATTTCCCATCGCCATTTTTTTACCCAGTTGTAGGGCATATAGAAACTGCCCGACGCAAAACCGCCAATCGAGTGATAAATGATACCAAGTAATACCTGCATTTTTTAGATTTTTTTAAATTTATAATTTTTGATTTGCTATTTTTGAATAATTTCCGGTAAAAATAGAAACCAAGACAAACAGTTTCAATACACAAAATGATAAACTGTTTGCATTTTTTGACACTGCTGAATGAAGCAATTTTATAAATATCTTGCCAGCGGCCCCAATGATTTAGATTGGGGGTTGTATCTGAATACTGCCGGTTCGATGGAGATTCCGCCGCAAACGGAATATCCGTTGAAAGACCATCCGAGCGGATATTATTTCACCTGGGAGCAGGGGCGTGTGCTGCAGGAATACCAACTGAATTACATCACCCGCGGGAGCGGGGTTTTTGAAGACAAAAACGGAGTACACCAGTTGAAGCGGGGGAGTTTGCTGATTATTTTCCCCGGGGAGTGGCATCGCTACCGGCCGGTTTTTCAAACCGGGTGGAGAGAGAATTACATTGGATTCAGCGGCGAAGTGGCTGAAATCTTTATGCGCAACAAATTCTTTCAGTCCGATCAGCCGGTCATGCAGGTTGGGGAAAGGGAAGAGATTCTGGATTCCTTCCTGAAAATTTTTGATCTGGTGGAAAAGGAGCAGCCGGGTTTTCAGCAGGTGGCATCCGGACTGATTGTGCAACTGCTGGGCTACCTGGTGGCGCTTGACAGGCAAAAGGGATTTTCAGGGAAAAGGATTGCTTCAATTGTGGAGGAGGCGCGTTTCAGAATGCGCAATGCCGTGGGGGAAAATTTCGATATTGAGAGATTTGCGGAGGAACAGAATATCGGATATTCCTATTTCAGGAGGATGTTTAAAAACTATACCGGTTTATCCCCGCGCCAGTATTGTCTTCAGCTTAAGATGATGCGTGCCAGGGAATTACTGCTTAGTACCAATCTGTCGGTCAAGGAAATCAGCTATGAATTGGGTTTTGAGTCCATTCACTATTTTAGCCGCATGTTCAGGCAGAAAACCGGAAAAAGCCCGACCGAGTTCAGGAACTGATTATTTTTGAGCTTTTGCCACCAGTGGCAAATGTTTCCCGCCAAATGTACCACTTGCAAAATTTGAGTAAAACGCAATATTTCCAAAACCGGCAGAACGGAGGATTTCATTCAACTCATGGCTTTTAAGCCCCAAAAGATTGGTCTCATTTGAAATGGTTATTCCTTCTTTTTTCAACTGCAAATCGGTTTGAAAGCGGATGACCGGATTTTTGGGTTCAAAATGGTAGTTGCGGATGAATTTTATGTTTTCGGTTTCAATGGCAGGCAGTTGGGTTACCGGCCCGGAAAGGATATAGTCGTAATTGAGAATCTGCAACAGAAAAAGGCCGCCCGGTTTCAGCACCGAATAAACGCCGTCAATCATCCGGCGGATAAGGTCAGGCGAAAGCAGATGTACCAGTGTGTTTCCAAAACAGATGACATGATCGAAAGAGCCGGGCTGAAAATCCGTTTTCAACCGGAGCATATCGCCCCGTTGAAAATTGAGGTGCGGGTGATTTTTTGCCGCTTTTGCCTGGTTCAGCAAATCTTCGTTCAGGTCGATACCGGTAACATGAGCGCCCGCTTCAGTCAGGCGATATGCCAGTTCGCCCGTTGCACAGCCAATATCCAGAATGTTTTTCCCGGAAAGCGCACCTGCATTTTTTTCAACAAACTGCATCTGAACAGGATTGTACGGAAAAATTTCAGAGTAATATTTTGAAATCGAAGAGTAAAATTCGTTTTGACTGTCTTTCATCGTACCGGTATCTTTAAAAATTAAGTGGTTCACATTTGATTTGCACTGAAACTGAATCTGCTTTCGTTTCTGGCCGGAACAAAAATAGTCAATTCAAACATTTTTTGTATCAACAAGTTCCAGCCATCGTTTTTACTCCTGACCAGAAATCGTTATTTTTGGTGAAATTACAGTTATGAGTAAACCGAAGGAGCAAAAAATATTTGTGTTCATAACCCTTTCTTCTGCCGACAAAAATCTGATTATGAATGGGGTAAAAATGGCGGCAATTTTCAAAAAGGAGTTGTGCCTTTTTTACCGGATAAAAAGAAGGGACAGGAGGAAAAAGAGCCTGATAAACCAGATTTTAATGGATTATACGCTTTTATTGAAGGATGAAATTCCGGCACTGAAGACTTCCGTTTTGCTTCTGAAAGAACCTGTTCGTGATATTCCCGGTATTCTGGCAGATGAACATGAAGCGATACTTTTTGTGGCTTCGGCATCACAGTTTAAGCAACTTTCAGCAGCAGTGATTCACAGTCCTGCCCCTTTTCTTTTTGTGAACCATGATGCCCCTTTGTCTTCGTTTAAAACAGTTGTTTTGCCACTGGATGCCCGGAAAGAAAACAAGGACAGCTCGTTATGGTGCTCCTGGTTTGGGCGGTTTAACCAATCGGAAATTGTTGTGATTGCAGCAAACGACAAAAGCCGTGAAAGAAAAACCCAGGTTGGCAGGAATGTTATGCTGACCAGGAAATTGTTTGATAAATTTGATATTGCCCACAAAATATACAAAGGGCAAAAATCGAGTTTTTACAACAGCGCCGAAGCAGCGGAATTTGCACAAAACCATGCTGCCGGTTTGCTGGTATTGCTTGGCAGTTCGGTGATTACGCCGTTAGACCGGCTTGTCGGGCTTCCCGAAAGAAAAATTATCAAAAATCCGGGGAATTTTCCTGTTCTGCTCATCAATCCCAGGCGGGAGAATTATATTCTTTGCGATTAGCCCAACCCCGGATAAAGCCAATATTTTTAAAAAGTACCTAAATGTCCTGTTTTCCTGTTTTCTCTTTGCTGTTTGCCTAAAATAAATTATTTTCAGCGCCTTGAATAAGGAGTTTTAAGGCGAAAAGAGCCGTCTGTTATCCGGGTGTCTGTTGAAAAATGAAGGCAGCTGAGAATCGGTTCTTTTCTAAAGTTTTAATTATAGGAAAAATGAAAAAAGTATATCGTTTTATCACCTCCCTGCCTTTTATGGCTTTTCTGTTTATAACCATTGCCTTTACGCTGGCCATTGCAACGTTTGTGGAGAGCAGCTACGGAACGCCGGCAGCGCGTTCGCTGGTATATAATACCCATTGGTTTGAAGCGCTTTGGGCATTGTTTGCTTTAAATCTGATAAGTAATCTGTTTACATACAAACTGTTGAACAGACGTCGCTTTACCATCGGACTGTTTCATGTTGCTTTCCTGGTGATGCTTGTGGGAGCAGCGGTAACCCGGTGGTTTGGCTACGAAGGTACCATGCACATTCGCGAAAACGACAGCTCGGATTTTATTCTTTCTACCGATGCCACTTTTTATGCAGGAATCGGAGAGGACAGCCATGAGAAAAATGTGATTTTTTCTGAAATTACGCCCCGTCAGTTTTCTGCCCGTTTTAATGTTAACGGACAAAAAGTCAGTGTGAAAACCATTGGATTTATTTCCCATTCCGAACGCAAAGCCATTCCATCTTCCGCAGGAGAACCCATGCTTGACTTTGTGTTTGCCGCCCCCGACCGGCAGGGTATGCAAACATTCACTTTTCGTAGTGGCGAGGTCATGGAATACCCCGGAATGGCAGTTGGTTTTGATGCGGCAAGGGAGACGCCCCTTAAATTTTTCATGCAAAATGAAAAATTGTATATGACTTCCGAATTTCCGGTAGAAGAAAGCACCATGGCCAGCCAGGAGAGCGTTGAATATCCGGCGGGTGATACCATAGCGGTTCAGAATATGTTTTTATATTCCGTCAATGATTTCAGGGTGATGGTGCGCGATTTTTATCCGGCGGCAGCTTTCACGGCTGTGAAAAGCGCCCATGAAACGCATGAGCAGGCTGTTATGGTGGAAGTCTCCGACGGAATACGGCAGCAGGTTGTTCCGGTGTTCGGACATGCAGGCATTGCCGCCGACACGGTGGATGTGCCGCTGACCAACACCACCCTGAAACTTGCCTACGGCGCAAAACCTATTCCGCTTCCTTTCCGGCTTCATCTGAAAAAATTTGAACTGGAACGTTACCCCGGGTCAGGTTCTCCGTCATCCTATGCTTCCGATGTGGTACTGGTTGATGAAACCAAAGGTTTGGAGCGCGAAGCGCATATATATATGAACAATACGCTGCTGTATAAAGGCTATAAGTTTTTCCAGTCATCCTATGACCAGGATGAGAAGGGGACGATCCTGTCTGTCAACCACGATTTGTGGGGAACCTGGATTTCCTATATCAGCTATATCATGCTGGCGCTGGGGTTTGCCCTTTCGTTGATGAATAAATATTCCTACTTCCAGCGATTGGTCAAGCGGCTGAAAAAGGAATCTGCAAAACTGGCTGTAGCTGCATTGCTTACAGGTGGTTTTTCATTGAGCGTTTCCGCTCAATCGGGGATTGGTGCAGGAATTCCTGCCATTGACCCGCAGATAAGCAAAGCGTTTGGCGAGTTGTGGGTTCAAAGTGCTGACGGGCGCACCAAACCCATGAATACCATGAGCAGTGAAATCGTGCGGAAAGTTGCGCATAAATCAACGCTATACGGTAAGACGGCAGATGAAGTGGTGCTGAGCATGATGGTCTATCCTGAAATCTGGCAGACTTTGCCGATTGTCCGGATTGGCGACAAGGCGCTGGCTGCCGAACTTGGCATAAACGGGAAAAATGCCACAATCCGGCAGTTATTTGATGAACACGGGCATTACCTGCTGTCCGAAAAAGTACAGGCCGCTTT
>CAZVAD010000038.1:0-4466 GCA_964624645.1 uncultured Mariniphaga sp. | reverse complement strand
AAAACATCAGATGCGATTGATGTGCTTCATGCCGCAGGAAATTTTCAACAAAAATTTGGCGGGGAGACAGTGCCATCGGAAAGTTTGAAAAAGTCGGAAATAATTTACAATAAAATCAATCCGTTTGAACGTATTTTTCCCTATTATCTGCTGTTTGGATTTTTATTGATTGTAGTGCTTCTTATCAATATTTTCCGGTTGAAGCCACTTCCTTCTTTCTTGAAATGGGCGTTTTTTGCAATCATTCTTGTGCTGTTTGTCGTGCACACCGGCGGCATTGTGCTGCGCTGGTATATTTCGGGACGGGCGCCGTGGAGCAACGGCTACGAGAGTGTGGTTTATGTGGCATGGGCAGCCATGCTGGCCGGTATCCTTTTCGGCAGGAAATATCCTCTGGTGATAGGCACAGCATCATTTTTAGCCGGTATTTCGCTTTTTGTCGCCCATTTGAGCTGGATGAATCCTGAAATTACTCCTCTGGTGCCGGTGCTCAAATCCTACTGGCTGACGATTCATGTTTCCGTGATTACCGCCAGCTACGGCTTTTTCGGACTGAGCGCTTTTCTTGGAATACTGGTGCTGATTCTCATTATATTCCGGAAGAAATCCAATGAAGGGAAGGTCAACCGGTACATCAGCCAGTTAACCACCATCAACGAAATGTCGGTGATTGTGGGATTGTATTTTCTCACCATCGGAACATTTATCGGCGGAGTTTGGGCCAATGAAAGCTGGGGGCGCTACTGGGGCTGGGACCCCAAGGAAACCTGGGCGCTGATTACCATTCTGGTCTATTCGTTTATTTCGCACATGCGCCTGATTCCTGCGTTGAAAGGTACATACAATTACAATCTGGCTTCGGTGATTGGATTTGCTTCGGTACTGATGACCTATTTTGGCGTAAACTACTATCTGGCAGGTTTGCACTCCTATGGCAAAGGCGTTGCCGGCGGAATGAATCCGGCCATGCCCGTGACTTTGCTTTTACTTGCCGGACTAATGCTTTGGGCATATTTCAAGGATTTGAACTATGAGAAAAAGCCTTGAATATTTGCTTCTGTGTTGCAAAAATCCTGTCAATTTTTGAATAAAATATTCTTTTAGTCGACATTCTTGTCTGCAAGTAGCTGTTTGTCAGTAGTATGCGGTTGTTTGTAATGAATATAAATAATCATAGATTCTGTAATATTCTCTGTTTTATGGATTTAAGGAGTTTTAAAAGCTCTATATTTGTTCGCTTTTAAAAAAATATAAAATGGAGATAACAGTTACGCGTACATTCGATATTCTTGATAACTGGATGCAGAAGTTTCCGCGCAAAGACGCGTTAGGTGGCTATAAAAACGGTGCATGGTATGTTTATTCAACCGGAGAGTACTATGAAAAAGCACATCAGTTTGCTTTGGGCCTGCTGGCTTTGGGGATTCAACGCGGGGATAAAGTTGCCACAATTACGACCAATCGTCCGGAGTGGAATTTTGCCGACATGGGAATTGCCATGGCCGGAGCCATTCATGTTCCGGTTTATCCGACAATTGGCGAAGAGGAATACAAATACATTCTGGAACATTCAGAAACCAGACTGGTCATTGCCGGCGACAGCAAACTCTATGAAAAACTGGCGCCGATTGTGCGCATGTTGCCCGGCATCCGGGATATCTATACGTTTGAAGAAGTTGACGGCGTAAAAAACTTTAATGAAATTTTAGCTTTAGGCGAGCAAAAGAGCGGGGAATTTAAAAATTCGCTGGATGAAATAAAATCTTCTGTTACACCTGAAGACCTGGCAACGATTATTTATACTTCGGGCACAACCGGCGTTCCCAAAGGTGTAATGCTTTCCCAGAAAAACCTGGTTTCCAATTTTGTGTCGCATGCAAAAATGCACCATTTGGGCAAGGATCATCGTGTAATCAGTTTTTTGCCTTTGTGTCATGTGTATGAGCGCAGTGTGAATTACCATTTTCAGTATAAGGGAATGGGCGTTTACTATGTGGGTAGCCTGTCGCAGATTCTTTCGGCCATCAAAGAGGTTAAGCCACATATGTTTAATTCGGTTCCCAGATTGCTTGAGAAGGTTTTTGACGGCTTTGTTTCCAAAGGGAAAGAGCTTCCTACGGTCTCCAGGGCAATCTATTTCTGGGCAATACGCCTGACAAGGCATTTTGAGTACAATAAAAAATACAGCCCGTTTCTTAAGCTGAAAATCAAAATTGCCGACAAACTGATTTATTCCAAGTGGCGTGAAGCCCTGGGTGGAAATATTGTTTACATCGTGTCGGGCGGCGCTGCGCTGCAACCCCGGATTTCCCGCGTGCTTGGCATGGCCGGCATGTATAATCTGGAGGGTTATGGATTGACGGAAACTTCACCGGTGATTGCCGTTAATAATCCTGCTGCCGGCGAAATGAAAATCGGAACAGTAGGCCCTGTACTTGAAGGGTTTGAAGTGAAAATTGCCGATGATGGTGAAATTCTCTGCAAAGGGCCCGGCGTGATGATGGGTTATTATAAAGCTCCTGAACTTACGGCAGAGGTCATTGACAGCAACGGATGGTTTCACACGGGCGACATCGGGCTGCTGGAGGAGGGGAAGTACCTGAAAATCACGGATCGGAAAAAGGAAATATTCAAACTGTCCGGCGGAAAATATATTGCGCCCCAAATGATTGAAAACAAGCTGAAAGCATCAAATTTTATTGAGCAGGCAATGGTCATTGGCGCCAATGAGAAATTTGCGAGCGCACTGATTTCACCAAACTTTCCGTTGCTGCACCAATGGTGTGCAGACCAGAAAATACGCTACGAAAACAACAAGGAGTTAATTCAAATTCCAGAGGTGGTTGAAAAAATTCAGAAAGAGGTGGATATTATCAATAAAACGCTTGGTTCGCACGAGCACATCAGCCGGATTCGGTTGGTTTGCGAAGAGTGGACACCTGCAAGCGGAGAGTTGTCTCCCACTCTGAAGCTTCGCCGGAATATAATTACGGTTAAATACCAGCACCTTATCGCAGATATTTATTCTGCAGGAAAAAATAACGGCCATTCAGCGGTATTGTAAAATTTGCAGCGGTGATTTTTACCAACGGATAAAAATTTTCCTGATGATTGCTTTTAGATGAAAGCCCTGTCCCAGGGAATTCCGGCAATCACAAGCAGGAGCGCTAAACCAAACCAGATAGCGGCAGCGCGGTGTTTTTTCCGTGATTCTGCCGCCTTTTTTGCTTTAGCCCAACCGATATGAACGAAAATCAGTGCAATGAGCATGAGCAGAATATGTTCAACAGCGTAAAATCGGAGTATCGAATTTTTCATGGCGGCGCCAAAATCGGCAAACGCAGATTTTGTCACCGGACTGACAAAAGCATACAAAATAAAACCGATTAAAAGCTGAATGTCCATAAAAATGGTCAGCGCCAGTCCGGTAATTTTGTTTTTTTTGCTCCAGCTTTTGTTTCCTGCCCAGCCGATAACTGAGAATATTACAGCCAGAACCAAAGTAACCAGCGCCAGCCAGCGAAACATGTTGTGTGTATGAAGTAATCCTGTGTACATTATAAAATTATTTTGAAAACTTTATAGGTAAACAAGCAATCTGCAATTTGGTTGCGGTAAAGATCGCGCTTTGATTGAAACCAAATGGTAATTACCGGTTTTTTGAATAGGAGGAGGTTTGAATGACTATTTTTCATCCATAGGGTTTGACGAAAAATGGCTGAGTCATCCGGCTTCAATCTGAAATGTTCGTTTTAAGCCGGATATTTCTCAGGTGCGCAGTAGTTGTCCAGGAGCAGATTCCAAAGGGCTTGGAAAGCCCCACTTCAGGCCGGATGGAGAGATTTCTGCCGGTATAATTAAAGTCAACAATCGTTTCGCCATCAATACGGGCTTCAATTTTTTCTCCGGTAACTATCAGATGGACGGCATACCTGTTGTGTTCGTATTTTTTCAGAGCGCTGGTTTCATTGTCTGAAGCATCGTGCCCGTCAATGTTGCTCAGCCCTGTAACCGGGCCGCCCCAGCCGCCGACAATCAACGAGCAGAAAGATTCGCCCACAGGGAAAGTCATTCCACAGAAAAAATCATTTCCCGATACCTTTTTGGCTTCCAGCTTGATTTCGTAATCAACTACAGGAAAATCACCTTGCCAGGTGATTCCCGTGCATCCGTCGCCCATGCCAAGCGAAATGTGTCCGTCAGAAACCTGCACCGGTCCCTGAGTGCCAAATTCTGTAACCTGCCAGCCGTCAAGCGATTCTCCGTTAAACAGCGAAACCCAGCCCGGCTCGGTAACTGTGTGGCTATTTTGTGAAGCGGATTTTTTCTTTTCCCGGGTTTTGACCGCACAACCGGAAAATAGTAGAAATGACAGCGCCAAAATCGTCAATTGGTTCAATACCGGAAAACGCATAGCTTTGATTTTTGATTAAAATATGCGCAAGTTAACTCAACTTTTTGAATAT
>CAZVAD010000037.1:0-21515 GCA_964624645.1 uncultured Mariniphaga sp. | reverse complement strand
TCTCCCTTTTGTGGTGCCACTCGGTCACGATTGCTATCGTGAGAACTAAGGACACACTCTCAAACTATGAACTCTTGTGGTGCCACTCGGAATCGAACCAAGGACACACGGATTTTCAGTCCGTTGCTCTACCTACTGAGCTATGGCACCTCCTTGTTTTGGAGCTGCAAAAGTAAGCAATTTTTTAAATCCACAAATATTTTTTCATGCAAAGTACATAACTGGCGAAAAATTTAAACGACAACCCCGGGTTGTTGGCTGTGCATTTTACTTTTACTACTTTTGTCATCGCAGATTTTTTTAATGACTACAACTGATTTTTTAACATATACGCTGCCAAACGGCATCCGGCTCATCCATAAACCGACCGATTCTTCGGTTGGACACCTCGGCATCCTTGTTAACACCGGCTCGCGCGATGAAGCGCCAGAGGAACACGGGCTGGCACATTTTATTGAACATTCGGTTTTTAAGGGAACGAAAAAAAGAAAGGCGTTTCATGTTTTGAGCCGTATCGAAGATGTGGGTGGGGAACTGAATGCATATACCACCAAGGAGGAAACCATTCTTTACAGTACTTTTCTTACGGAGTTTTACGAGCGCGCTGCCGAGTTGTTGAGTGATATTCTGTTCAATAGTGTATATCCTGAAAAGGAGTTGCAACGTGAAAAGGAGGTGGTTCTTGAAGAGATTAATTCCTACAAGGATTCTCCGGCAGAACTGATTTTTGATGATTTTGAAGAACTGGTCTATGACGGCCATCCCATCGCCCGGAATATTCTCGGCTCACCCGAATGCCTTGCAAGATTTAACCGCGAAGCCATAATCCGCTTCACAACAAAGAATTACCACACCGATCAGATGGTGATTTCTTCGGTAGGCAAAATCAATTTTGAGCTGTTGAAGAAATACATTTTAAAATATTTCGGACAGGCTGAAACCAAATTGAGACGGAACGGACGAAAACGATTTGAGCGCTATTGCCCGGATAAACGGATTGTGACAAGGGATACTTTTCAATCCCATTGCATTATCGGAAATGTTGCCCTGGATATCATGCACCCCAAGCGGATTGCGATGGTGTTGCTGAACAATATTATTGGGGGACAGGCGATGAATTCGAGGCTGAACATGGCGTTGCGCGAACGAAACGGAATGGCATACAACATTGAATCGGGATATACTGCCTATTCCGACACCGGGCTGTTCAATGTCTATTTCGGAACGGAACATGAAAATCTGGAGAAGGCAATTCATATCGTTCTGAAAGAGTTCAAAATCCTCCGGGAAAAAAACCTGGGCATTCTGCAGTTGAGCAAGGCACAAAAGCAGTTGATGGGACAGATTGCTATTTCCAGTGAAAACTACGAAGACCTGATGTTAGGTATCGGGAAAAGCTATCTCATTTTTAATAAAGTAGATACTATTCAGACCATTTTGAGAAAAATTGAAGCGGTTACGCCTTTCGATTTGATTGAAGTGGCCAATGAAGTGCTTGATGAAAGACAGCTGAGCACATTGGTTTATGTTTAAGAATAATTTTAGGGTGGGAGCGTTGTGTTATGATTTCAGACGGGGAAATAGAAAAATACATTCTGGAGCACATTGAACCTGAGGATACTGTTCTTCGTGAGCTTGACCGGGAAACCCACCTGAATGTCATGGGCGCCCGGATGCTTTCCGGGCATTTGCAGGGACAGTTGCTCACCATGTTTGCAAAAATGATAAATCCGGGGCGAATACTTGAATTAGGTACTTTCACCGGCTATTCGGCAATTTGCCTTGCCAAAGGGTTGCAGGAAAACGGAAAACTTTTCACCATCGAATCCAATGATGAATTAAAGGATTTTGCCCGGAAATATTTCATTAAATCGGGGCTGGAGCACAAGATTACTCAGATTACCGGCTCTGCGAAAGAGATTATCCCGACATTGCCTGAAACCTTTGATCTGGTTTACATTGATGCAGATAAACGGGAATACGCAGATTATTTTAATCTGGTATTTGACAAATTGCGCCGGGGCGGTTTTGTCCTTGCAGACAATACAATATGGGGCGGCAAAGTGCTTGAGCACACAGTCCTGAATGACAAGCAAACTCAGGGAATCATCGCTTTCAATGAAATGGTGAAAAACGATTCCCGCGTCGAAAAAGTGATTCTGCCCCTGCGCGACGGGCTGACAATCATTCGGAAAAAGTGAACCCTTATTTCATCGCTGCCCGCAATCCTTCGGTTGTCGTGTAATATTTCACAATCATGTTCGGGACTTCCCATTCCGGCATTTTGCCATCTACAAGAAATTCAAGATATTTTTGGGCAACCTGGCCAAAATGTGCTTCGTGTCCCTCCTTGTACTTTTCGGGAATATCAATCAGCCACAGCTTATCGCTTTGTTTGCGGAGCTCGATGCCGGGGAATTTTGATTGCAGGGTCTGATTTACAGCTTGGTCAATTGCTGCGGCAAATTGGTTGGCTTCCACACCGGCAGCGGGTTCTGCGTAAAGTGTCGGTTTGTAGTTTTCTTCCGCTCCCTGCCTGATAATCAGGTTGCCAAGTGTTCCGCGCATGATAGAGTAGTGCGTGTCTCCGGTGCCTTCCGGCGCTTCAAAATTCCAGATAACCGATGCTTTGGCGTGAATCCCTTTGAGTTTGTAGTTAATTTCTCCGTTGGCATAAACCTTTAAAATGCCGTCTTCAACATCTTTCTGCAGAAATCCGGGGAATTCATCAAGATGGGTGCTTTTCCTGAACATTTCGGGGGAAATTTCGGTCACCCAGCGCTTTGCCGAAACAATTTCAACATCTTCCTTTCTGAGGGTAACCTCAGGAAATGCCTCCCACTGAATCATATCCACCAGGTGGGTGGTTACATCAACAATCCCTTCGCCCTGCTGTTTGACATCATAATACCAGGCCGGGCGGATCAGCGGACTTCCCGAAACGTATTTGAAATAGTGGTGTACGCTCTCTTTGGTGATGGCCGGTTCCTCCGGCGTTCCTTTTTGCAGGGTGCCAAAAACTTCAGGAATCATTGACAGTTCACGCTGAATGATGGTCGTGATTTCGTAGCGCTCCGTCATGATGTCATACAGCATCACCCCTTTTTCTTCGGCCACTTTAAACGCCTGCTCAAGTTTTGGAAACTCTTCGGGAGAAATAACCATCGGCTTATCGGCCAGCACGTTTATTCCTGCTTCGACGGTTTTCAGAATATATTCTGTTTTTTTTGCATTGTTTCCGGCGGTAACCATCACGTTGCCCGGCTTTTCGGACAGCATCCTTTCAAAAAAGTCGGGACCGGTGTAAATTTTGGTATTCCATGTCGTGGGGTTATCCTCCCGGTTGTTGTAGCTGTTGATCAGATTCAGGTGCCCCTGCAGCTCCGGCCCTTCGGGCGCAAAGATATATACTGTGGGATCAATCTGATCCAGCATGGTTTTTTGAACCAATGCAGCGTGAAAATGCCCGGGGGCGAGCGTCATCAATTTCACTTCTCCTTTTGCTCCGGTAAACATAGCTTTTGATTCTGTTGTTTCTGATTTTTGGCTTTCTCCTGAACATGCAAAGAGCATTGCAGTGGAGATCAGCAAGATAAAAGATATTTTTTTCATTTTGATATAATTTAAATGGATTCCGTGAACGTACACAGTCTGCAAATCTAAAACTTTAGACAATCATAACCAAAAGGTGAAATACATTTCTTCAGGACTTTTTGTTTGCAGTCTATCGCTTTATGCTTCTGAACCGGTTTGTTTCAGAGATTCAAAGGAAAAACAGATTTACCGGCGATTTGATAAAGTTTATATCCTTGCCGAATAAATCTTTTTAATAGTTTTACGCTTCAGAAGTTTTATACAGCCATGATTATGCAATTTCGTTTTAAATTTTTCACAATACTTTTACTGACGCTAACTTTTGGCGCCCGTTTATTTGCAGAAATCGTTTCACCGCCGGGTGAACCTCCTTTTTTGCTTTTGACTGAAGATCAGTGGGTAAACGAAAAGATGGAACAAATGTCCATAGATGAGAAAATTGCCCAGTTGATGATGGTGTCGGTCTATCCGAAACAGAATGATGCTGCGGCGGCTGCCATGCTTGAAGTGATAAAGACGTTCCGGCCCGGCGGGATTTTGGTCATGCAGGGAGAACCGGTGAAATCGGCGCGCTGGATCAATGACTTTCAGGAAGCTTCAAAAATTCCGCTGCTGGTTGCCATTGACGGCGAATGGGGGCCTGCCATGCGGATAGACAGCGTGATGGCTTTCCCCTACGCGCAGGCGCTCGGAGCTGTTCAGGATTCCATGTACATTTATCAGATGGGGCGAAACATGGGGCAGCAGCTGAAACTTATGGGCATTCACATGAATTTTGCTCCGGTGGCGGATGTCAATACCAATCCCCAAAATCCGGTCATTAACTTTCGTGCGTTTGGCGAAGACAAAATCAATGTTTCAAAAAAGGCATGGTGGCTGGCAAGCGGCATGCAGGATGCCGGAGTGTTGCCGGTAGCAAAACATTTTCCGGGACATGGTGACACGGAAACCGACTCCCACCACGCATTGCCGCTGATAAATCACCCGAAAGAACGCATTGAAACCGTTGAAACCTTCCCGTTCCGGTATCTTTCCGAAATGGGAATTTCCGGGATTATGACGGGGCACCTCAATGTCCCTGCTCTCGACAATTCAGGGGTTCCCTCTTCATTGTCGAAAAAAATAATTGACGGCTACCTGAGAAGCGAAATCGGCTATAACGGATTGGTTATTACGGATGCCGTAAATATGAAAGGAGTCCGCACCGGAAAAGGGAATACGGAGTTGGAAGCTTTAAAGGCCGGAAATGATATGGTCGAATTTGTTCCTGATCTGGGGAAGGCCATTGCATCCGTGAAGCAGGGACTGGCAAACGGAGAAATTACCCAAAAGGAAATCGAGCAGAAATGCAGGCGGGTTTTGGCGGCCAAACGTTGGGCGGGGCTTCATATTTACGAGCCTTCCGACGTGAAAAACCTGACAGCACGGCTCAATTCCCCCGATTTTGAAGTAACCAACCGCAAGTTGATCAAAGAAACCCTGACCGTTCTGGTGAATCAGGAATTTTTGCCCGTTCAGGATTTGGCAAACCTGAAAATTGCATCAGTAATGCTTGGTACAGAAAGCATTACCCCTTTTCAGAAAATGTTGGATAAATACACAAAGGTTGATCATTTCTGCCTGGGTAAAAACGCTTCTGCACATGAAGCGGCAAACCTTCGCGCCAAAATGGATAATTACAATCTGATTATTGCCGGTGTTGCGGGCATGCAGTCTTACCCGGGGTCAAAATACGGCACAACGGAAACACAGCGCAACCTGCTTGCCGATTTTATCAGGGAGAACAATGTGGTGACGGTGTTTTTTGGAAACGCCTATGCCCTGAAATATTTTGAAAATATTCATCACGCCAAAGGGCTGGTGGTCGCCTACCAGAATAATACGCTGACCCAGGAACTTGCCGCACAACTGCTGTTTGGCGCGTTTGATGCCACCGGAAAATTGCCTGTAACCATCGATAAACGCTTTCATGCCGGAGACGGGATTTATATTCAGAATAACAGAACATTATCTTATACGATTCCTGAAGAAGTGGGGATAAACTCTGAAAAACTTTATTCAAAAATTGATTCCCTGGCTGTTCTTGGGCTTGAAAATGAAGCTTATCCAGGTTGTCAGGTATTGATTGCCAAAGACGGGAATGTGATTTTACATAAGTGTTACGGCTACCATACCTACGATAATGAGCAGCCGGTGACGGGAGATAATCTTTACGATCTGGCATCACTGACCAAAGTTACTGCCGCACTGCCGGCTCTGATGAAACTGGTTGATGAAGGGAAAATTAATCTCGACAAACCGTTCAGCACTTATTGGTCTGATTTTTCGGGAACTGTGAGGGGAAAATTGCCTGTGCGCGATTTTCTGACCCATCAGGCGCTGCTTCCTGCCGGAATTCCAAACTGGCAGCTGGGACTGGATGAGGAAAAAAAGCTCAGCCGCGATGTTTTTTCCGGCCAGCCTTCTGAGCAGTTTCAGGTACGGGTTTCGGAGCATCTCTACGTCAACAATAATTTCAAACAACGTTTTCTCGACTCCATCCGTACTGCCAAATTGCTGCCGTCCAAAAAATATGTCTATTCAGACCTTAGTTTTCATATTTACCCTGAAATCATCGCCAATCTGACCGGAATGTCCTATGAGGAATACGTCAAGGCAACTTTTTTTCGTCCGCTTGGAGGCTGGTCAGTAACCTATAATCCGTACCTGCATTTTCCGTTGGATAATATTATTCCCACGGAGATTGATGATTTTTTCAGAAATGAAAAACTGAGGGGATTTGTGCACGATGAGGGGGCGGCCCTACTTGGCGGAATTTCCGGCAATGCGGGTTTGTTCAGCACGGCAAACGATCTGGCCAAAGTGTTTCAGATGTATCTGCAAAAAGGATATTTTGGCGGGAAGCGGTTCGTTTCGGAAGAAACAGTGAATGAATTTATCCGCCGGCAGTTTCCGAATAGCAACAACCGGCGTGCGCTTGGATTTGACAAGCCGTTGATTGACAACAATAAGCTTAAACTGAAAGACGCCTATCCGGCGGTGGATGCTAGCCCAAACAGTTTTGGGCACACCGGCTATACCGGAACCATGGCATGGGCAGACCCCGATAACGGGACGCTTTTCATATTTTTGTCGAACCGGGTTTACCCGGCGCGCAGCCATGTGCAGCTTTTCAACCTGAATATCCGGACTGCAATGCATCAGGCTATTTATGATTGCCTCAGGTAATTTTGTTTGTGGTTAAAAAAAGTTAATTATTCGGATGAAGATTTGTTCCGAAATATTTTTTAGCAGCGGGTAAATGATTTTATAATCAATGTCTTGTGATTGCACAGGTTATGTTTATCCCTTTTTATTCAGGAATGTTTCACCGGGAAAAAGTTTGGTGGGGAATTTAAAAATGTTTTATTCAATTATTAATTTTAAATTTACACCTTATACATTTTAAATACATCATTGTTAAAAAATATAATAAAAATCAAAGGATTATGGAGTCAAAAATCACATTTAACGAGTTGCGAAAAATCAAAGACAGTTTGCCTGACGGTTCAATTAAAAGAATCGCACAAGAGTTTAATCTCTCGGAAGAAACCGTCAGGAATTATTTTGGTGGTGCAAACTACACCGAAGGCAAAACAGTGGGAATTCACATGGAACCAGGTCCCGGAGGAGGTATAGTTCTCCTCGATGACACTAAAATCCTCAGGCGGGCAAAGGAAATTATTCTTGAAGAAACAGCCTGAATAAAAAGAAATTCGTGATATTTTTGAAAAACTGTTCTATTTTTATGGGGCAGTTTTTTTTAATCTTTTAAACAAATCAAAATGAAGAAGTTTTTCCTGTTAATTTTTGCATCTGCTTTTTTTGTTTTCTATTCCTGCCAGACTGAAAAACCGTGGCAACCCCTGTTCAATGGCGAGAATCTTGATGGGTGGGAAACCTATCTCGGTACGCCGATCACCGGTTTTGACGACCTTGCAGAAACCGCAACAACCGACAAGGTATTTTCCATTGTTGAACAGGACGGCGAAAAGCTTATCCGCATTTCCGGAGAAGTCAACGGCTCTCTGGCAACCCGCGATACTTTTGCCAACTACCACCTGCAACTGGTTTTTAAATGGGGAACCGATATTTATTCCAACCGGAACAGCGGCCTGCTCTATCACGGGTTTGGCGAATTCGGCCAGGCGCTGGGCACATGGATGGTCAACATTGAATGTCAGCTCATGCAGGGCAGGATGGGGGATACCTATCTGATGAACAACACCTATTGTGAAACTGCCGCCATTGAAACGGAAAAAGGTTTTAATTACGATGCCGGCGGAGAGGTTTTGCCGTTCAGCGAAGCACATAATGGTAAAGTAATCAACAAGTCTATTGATGCCGAAAATCCTGCCGGTGAATGGAACACCATTGATCTTTACACTGTTGGCCGCACTTCCGTTCATGTGGTAAATGGCAAAACGGTGATGGTGAACCACAATACCGGCCTTGTTGAAAACGGGGAAATCATCCCGTTGTCAGGAGGGAAAATCCAGTTGCAGTCAGAAGGCTCTGAGTTGTTTGTGAAAACAGTTCAGATAAAACCCATAAAAGAGATACCTGCCGGAATCCTGTAAAAACGGATTATTCTGGTAAAACTTACAGCCCGTTTTTTGAAAAAGAAAACGGGCTTTTTGTTCTTAGGTGGTTAAGTTACACGATAATGCAGGAACCATTCGCGGGGTGATTTAAAATCACCCCGTGAATACAACTTTCGCACGAATGCGGACTTCCTCGTGAATGAATTTTGAATGAATCCGCGCTGAAACAGGTTCAAAAATGAAATTTGAATGAATGTTTCTCTTTTTTTTTCCGCCTTTCCCCCTTGCTTTCAGTCTGTTAGCAAAAGAGAAAGGCGGACTGGTGACCCCACCGGGATTCGAACCCAGATCGTCAGAACCGGAATCTGATATTCTATCCATTGAACTATGGGGCCTTTTTTCAAAGTGTGGCAAAAATAGTAAAAACCTTTGGATTCGCACTGTCAATTCTATATTCTTAATTCACGGTCTGCTCAGCCGTACTCTATCTCATTTCCAAAATAAGGCAGAATGAGTGCTCCGGCGGTAATTGTCTGAACCGGGATACTTCAGCAGGCTCAGTACAGATTTGTATAATCATTAGATTTCTAAGATTGTTTCTGATAAACTCCGCCCCGAAAGCAATCGGAAGGGTTAAATGTGGATAACCACCGGTGAAATCGGTGGTTGATGACACCACCCACTCACGGGGTGACTTCAAGTCACCCCGTGAATAGTTGTGATGGCGAGAAATGATTTCATTCACAGCTTATCCAGGAACACCACGCCCGCAAATGGAATGATTCCTGAAATAAAAATGAACCATTTGGAACGGCAAACAGTTAAATAACTGAAATAAGTCGAAAATGAATGGATTCAAACATCCAAATCACATAAACCTGACCCGCTGATTTTGTTTTAAGGTTATTAATTTATAGAACATGAAAAGATTTTTTTATTCTTTTTCTATACCGCTGGCCCTGTTTGTTTTCACCTCCTGTGGAGATAAGAACCGGGGACAGAATCAGGTCATGGCCGGCACCGGGGAAGTTCAGGCAACGCCCGTACTTTCGGTTAAAATTCCCGCCAGGGATGTTGAAACATCCTTAAGCTATCCGGCCAGCATCGAAGGCATCAACAACAGCGAGGCGCGGCCCAAAGTCTCGGGGTACATCACCGATGTTCTGGTTGACGAAGGACAGAAGGTTACCAAAGGGCAGTTGCTGTTTAAACTGGAGACTGCCTCCCTCACGGAGGAAGCCGGCGCCGCCATGGCGAACATAAATGCTGCCCAGGTGCAGGTCGATCAGCTGAAACCGCTGGTGGAGAAAAACATAATCAGTGCAACTCAGCTGGAGTCGGCAAATGCAAGACTGAAACAGGCGCAGGCATCTTATCAGGGCATCATGGCCAATATCGGATATGCCAATGTAACCAGTCCGGTGGACGGCTATGTCGGGGAAATCAGAATCCGCAAGGGAAACCTGGTCGGGCCTATGGATTCTTCGCCGCTGACCACCATTTCGGATATCCGTAAGGTTTATGCTTATTTTTCATTGAGCGAAAAGGATTACCTCGATTTTCTGCTTCATGCGGAAGGCGAAACCCGGAATGAAAAAATCCAAAATTTACCCAGGGTAACCCTGGTTCTTGCAAATGGCCGGGAATATCCGCACAAAGGCACCATCCAGACCGTCAATTCACAGGTGAACACCAAAACCGGAAGTATCTCCTACCGGGCTGTTTTCGACAATCCCGAGCAAATATTGACCAACGGGAGCACCGGAGTCATTAAAATTCCGAAATTCCATGAAAACGTACTGGTTGTTCCGCAGAAATCCACTTTTGAAAAACAGGGGAGAATCTATGTGATGAAGATTCAGCAGGCCGAAGGAAAAACTGTTGCAGTGGAAACAATCATCGAAGTGGCAGACCGTGCAAGGGGGGTTTACATTGTTTCCGACGGCATCCGCGAAGGGGATGAAATCATTGCCGAAGGTGCAAGTCTTATCCGCTCAGGCACTCCCGTGCGCCCGGAAGTTTCGCCCTACGATAACGTAACGGCACCGGTTGCCGCAGTTTTTTGATCTGAATATATAAAGAGAAAAATTCAACATGCTTAAAAGATTTATTGAAAGGCCTGTTCTGTCAACGGTCATATCCATTGTTATTGTCATTCTGGGAATTTTGGGAATCTTTACGCTGCCCATCACGCAGTATCCGGATATTGCACCGCCCACTGTTCAGGTTTTTGCCACATATCCCGGGGCAAATGCCAAAACGGTGCTTGAAAGTGTGATTATTCCCATTGAAGAGAAAATTAACGGCGTGGAGGGAATGACCTATATGGTTTCCACAGCTTCAAACAACGGAATAGCGCAGATAACCATCTATTTTGAACAGAATTATGATCCCGATATTGCAGCGGTGAACGTTCAGAACAGGGTTGCCCTGGCCAATCCGCTGCTGCCGCAGGAGGTTCTGCAAACCGGAGTTTCCACCAGAAAGCAACAGACCGATGCCCTGATGTTTTTTGATGTTTACAGTACAAATCCCGCCTTAAACGATATTGATATTTCCAACTACCTGCAAATCAATATGGTTCCTGACCTGCAGCGTATCAATGGGGTGGGGGACGTAGGGATTTACAGCTCCAAAACCTATTCCATGCGAATCTGGTTGAAACCCGACAAGATGATGCTCTACAATCTGGAGCCTTCTGATATTACTGAGGCGATACGCTCGCAGAGTAAGGAAGCCGCATCCGGGGTACTGGGGCAGAACAGTGGCGAATCTTTCAGCTACACAATCATTTATCCCGGACGATACAGCAGCGAAGAAGAGTATGACAACATTATCATAAAAGCGTTGGGCAATGGTGAATACCTGCGATTGAAAGATGTTGCCGATGTTACATTGGGCGGCCAGAACTACCAGGTTACTTCCAGCACCAATGGAGAATACCCTACGGTTTCGCTGAATATCTACCAGACAAAAGGCTCCAATGCACGGGAGGTCATTCAGGAGATCAGAGCCCACCTGACGGAATTTGAAAAAGATTTCCCGGACGGTTACCATCTTTCCATCTCCTATGATACCAATGAGTTCCTGGAAGCATCCATAAAAAAGGTGGTGCATACGCTGATTGAAGCATTCCTGCTGGTATTCTTCGTTGTTTTCATTTTCCTTCAGGATTTCAGGTCCACGCTGATTCCCGCCATTGCAGTTCCGGTTTCAATCATCGGCACATTTTTCTTCCTGAATTTATTTGGTTATTCCATCAACCTGCTGACGCTGTTTGCCCTTCTTCTGGCTATCGGCATTGTGGTGGACGATGCCATTGTGGTGGTGGAGGCGGTTCACGCCAAAATTGACCAAGGGGAGAAAAATGTCAGAAAAGGCACGGTGGATGCCATGGGTGAGATTGCCGGAGCTATTGTGTCCATCACACTGGTGATGGCTGCGGTGTTTATTCCGGTTACTTTCATTCAGGGGCCATCCGGAGTGTTTTTCAGGCAATTCGGGGTAACTTTGATGACCGCAATTACCATTTCGGCAGTCAATGCCCTGACCCTGAGCCCGGCGCTTTGCGCCATTTTTTTAAAACCTCATAAAGAACAGGAAAATCCCGGTATTTTTAAAAAGCTTGGCATGGCTTTCAACACGGCGTTCGATGCCATGCTGGACAGGTATGCCGGTGTATTGCATATCTTTCACAGGCTCAAATGGATCACTCCGCTGATCATTCTGCTCGCCATCGCGGGAATCATGTGGTCATCCTCGCAATTATCCACGGGATTTGTGCCTGACGAAGACCGCTCAATCATTTTTGCCAACATTGAATTGCCGCCTGCATCCACATTGGACAGGACATCCGCCGTGAATAAAAAACTTGCCCGAATGGCGCTTGAAATTCCCGGAGTCGCCAAGATTTCAACAACCGCCGGATGGAGTATCATCAACGGGCAGGGCGAAAATTTTGGCATTGGGTACATCAAACTGGACGACTGGGGTGAACGGAAAAGCGATGAACTTTCAGTGAAAGCCATCACCGGAAAACTTTTCGGGATTGCAGCAGCCATCCCCGAGGCGCGGATAATATTCTTCAGTCCGCCAAGTATTCCGGGGTACAGTGCTTCCGGCGGGTTTGAATTCAGCCTGTTGGACAAATCGGGTGGTGATTTTAATAATCTGAGCGAAGAGACCCAAAAGTTCTTGTCTGCGCTGAATCAACGTTCTGAAATTATGTTTGCTCAGGGATCTTTCAGGACAGACTACCCGCAGTATCAGCTGAACATCAATATGCCAGTGGCTCTGGAAGCAGGCGTCAGCATCAATTCCATTTTTCAGACGCTGCAGGGATATATCGGCGGGATTTACACTGCTGACTTTGCCCGCTTCGGAAAACAATACCGGGTTTATATTCAGGCTGCGCCCGATGACCGGGTTACCACGGAAGACCTGAACAAACTGTTTGTCAGGACAAACCGGGGAGACATGGCTCCAATCACCCAGTTTATCAATCTGGAAAGGATTTTCGGACCACAATCCGTCAACCGGTTCAATATGTACAACTCGTCCAAAATTACCGGAACTCCGGCTGATGGATACAGTACAGGGGACGCACTGGAAGCGATTCAGGAGGAACTGAAGAACCTGCCGCAAAACTTTGCGGTGGACTATTCCGGCCTGACCCGCGAAGAGATCAAATCCGGCAATCAGACTATATTGATATTCATTTTGGTGGTGATTTTTACCTATTTTCTGTTGGCAGCGCAATATGAAAGCTATTTACTTCCGCTGTCCATCCTGTTTTCCGTTCCCTTGGGGATTTTCGGCGCCTTTTTCTCCATGCAGGTGATGGGGCTTGAAAACAATATTTATCTGCAGATTGCGCTGATTATGTTGGTGGGATTGCTGGCCAAAAATGCAATTCTGATTGTGGAATTTGCCATACAAAGAAGAAGGCAGGGCAAGAGTATCCTGGATTCAGCAATTGATGGCGCCAGGGCGCGACTGAGGCCAATCCTGATGACCTCCTTTGCATTTATTTTTGGACTGTTGCCTTTGGTTATGGCAAGAGGGGTAGGGGCGGTCGGCAACCGCTCCATCGGCACGGGAGCGGCAGGCGGTATGCTCATCGGCACGCTGACAGCCATTTTTGTCATTCCCACTTTGTTTGTTTTCTTTCAGTGGCTGCAGGAAAAAATCACCGGAACGCCCGTTCCGATAAAGGTTTCAGAAGAAAAGAGTAATCCGTCAGAAGAAAAGTAAACTATGAAAAGAATATTTAAATTCGGATATATCCTATTGACTGCCTCCCTGTTTCATTCCTGTTTTGTTGCAAAAGAGTATCAAACGCCGAAAAACCTGATTACGCAGAATTATTTCAGAACCGATGATTTTCCCGCCGACAGCCTCACAATGGCGGATATTTCCTGGGAAGAAATGTTTACAGATACTATTCTTCAAAATTATATTCGGAGGGCGCTGGAAAATAATATTGATATCCGGGTGGCGTTGAAACAGATTGAGATAAGTGAAGCCTATGTCAAACAGGGCAGGTTGAATTATTATCCTGCATTTTCGGCTGATATTCAATACGCAAGAAACAGGGCTTCCTCTTTTGGCGCTCAGCAGCAGGCCATTGCAGCCGGCGCCGATCCCGTTTCCAATTTCTGGACATTGAGCGGAAATGTATCCTGGGAAGCAGATATTTGGGGAAAACTCAAAAGCGAGAGGCGCGCTTTTGATGCTGCCTATCTTCAGTCGGTAGCGGCACATCAGGCGGTGAAAACCGGAATAATCGCAGGAATTGCGTCTGCTTATTATCAATTGCTGGCAGTTGATGAGCAGATTAAAGTTTCCGAATCCACGCTTCAATCCAGAAAGAGAGGTTTTGAAACCACGAAAGCCATCATGGAAAGCGGGCATGGTTTTGTGAGCCGTGCCGACGTGGAGCGTGCAGAAGCGCAATACATCGGCACCCAAAGCATCATTATCGACCTGAAACGGCAGGCGGAACTTTTATCAAACTTCATCAGTATTCTGATGGGGGAAGAAATCCGTGAAATCAGGCGCTCTGCTTTGTCGGAGCAAAAAGTTTCCACCGGACTGGCATTAGGGGTGCCGGCGCAGCTTTTAAGCAACCGCCCGGATGTTGTTGCCGCAGAAAAAGCGTATATGCAGGCTTTTGAACTGACAAATATCGCTGCGGCAAACCGGTATCCCTCGCTGACTATCAGTGGCAGAGGCGGCCTGGACGCTCAGGCATTCCGCAATTGGTTTGACCCCAAAGCGTGGGCATCCGGTCTGGCAGCAGGAATTGCTGCACCGGTATTCCAAAAACGTGCGCTCAAAACACAGCATGAGGTTACTCAGGCAAGACAGGAACAGGCATTGCTGCACCTGAGGGGAACACTCCTGCTGGCATACAAAGAAGTTTCCGATGCGCTCAGCAACTACGAAGCCGCAAATGAGAACATCAGTGTGAAAACAAAGGCAAATGCACTGCTGAATCAGGCAGTGGAGGATATTAATGAGCTTTTCATACAGGGGTACAACAACACCAGTTACATCGAAGTGCTGTTGTCTCAGGAAAATGCGCTGAACTCCGACTTTGACCTGATCAATACAAAAGCTGCAAAACTGAACAGCATTGTAGCGCTCTATCAGGCATTGGGCGGTGGATGGAAATAAAAATCACCGTAAAAACGGCTGGAAGATTTCCCTTAAAACCTGTTCCTCATGCTCCCAGGTGAGTTCCTGTGCAGCCTTTTCGAGATTCTTTTGCCAGATTTCACGTTTTGCACCGTTAGAGAGCATCTCAGTAAATATTTTTGCCAGCATTTCAGGCTCGGTTGAAACTGCCACTTCGCCAATGTCATATTTTCTGACAATGGCCGCCATTTCGGGCAAATCAGTTACAAGCACCGGAACATTGGCCTGAACATAGTCAAACAATTTATTGGGCAGGGCATAGCGATAATTGAGTCCCAAGTCTTCTTCAACGGATAATCCCAAATCCGCCTGTGGCGTAAGTTCTGCAAGTTTGTCAATGGAAAGGCGCCCGGTGAATCTGACTTTTTCCTGAAGGCCTTCATTTTCCACAAGCCCGGCAAGCGAATTCCGGATATCGCCATCCCCGGCAATCACAAGCACGGCTTCGGAAACATATTTCATCGCCCGGATAACATTTTCCAGTCCTCTGCCCTGATTCACGGCGCCCTGGTATAAAATCATTTTTTCATTGGACATTTCAACCGTTTTCTGCTTCACCTGCTCCTTCCGGATAGGGAAATTCCGTACCGTTTGAAACGGAACGCCATATTTTTCTGTGTAAATTTCAGCAATGGACCTGGAAACGGTGTAAGCATATTTTAGCTTCGGCACCATTTGCCTTTCCAGCCACTTCCAGACGCTTTGCACCCCGGGACGGGACACCAGTTCAGGAACTTCCGTAAAATATTCGTGACTGTCGTAAACAAGCGGTTTGTTTTTTAGTTTTGTCGCAAGGAAGTTGGCGGAGAGCGTGTCCAGGTCGTTTGCAAGAAGTAAATCGAAGGAGGAAAACAGCAGGAAAAAGAAAAGCCGGATATTGAAGCAGGCGTAAAACAAAAAGCCTTTATTGAAAAGCAGTCTTATCCGTTTCACAGAATAACTGCGGGAAGACAGCGGCAGGCTGTCAGGGAGCTTCCTGCCCACAAGCAGCACGTTAAACCCCATGTTCGATAGTGTCATGCAGGTTTTATGCACCCGGTTGTCCGAAACTAAGTCGCTGGTTACCGATACAATGATTTTCCTTTTCTTCTGTTTTTTCAAACTGTTTTATTTTAAAAACATACTTATTGAAAACATAAAACTTTTTTTGGCTAATTTAGCGCTTTTCGTGTAACATCTTTGCGAACTATCCTGTCATATTGCCAAAACAATTACTAACATTAAAAAAATATTCGAGCCACATGAAAGTATTTACCCTGTGTTTTTTACTCTGTTTTTCTGTTCCAGCAGGGGCATTTTCTTTCAAGAAGCAGAAAAATGATACCATTACAAATACCCACAACAAAGATTTTGTTTATCATGTGAAAAGGATGCGGGGCGAAATCATCATTGACGGAATACTGGATGAATCCGACTGGCTGAATGCACAGAAGGCAACCCCGTTTTATCTGGTTTTACCCGTTGATACGGGGCTGTCAGCACAACAATCGGAGGTGATGATGACTTATGATGACAAGGCGCTGTACATTGCGTTTGTTTTTCACGACACCATTCCCGGCAAACGGATTATGGAATCGTTCAGACGCGATTTTGTTTTTGGGAACAACGACAATTTTCTCTCTTTTTTCGATACTTTTCTTGACCAGACCAACGGGTTTTCCTTTGGTATTTCCGCATCCGGTGCAAAATGGGACGGTACGATGAGCGAAGGTTTTGCCGTAAATCTTGACTGGGATGCCAAATGGAGCTCAAAAACAATGCACTATGACGACAAATGGGTTGCAGAAATGCGCATTCCGTTCCGGTCGATTCGCTATCCCTCCGGCGCAGAGCGCTGGAATGTGAACTTTAGCCGGCTGGATTTGAAAACCAATGAAAAATCAAGCTGGGCTCCGGTGCCGCGCCAGTTTGCCACCGCTTCGCTGGCTTATGCAGGCGTGATGCAGTTTGAGGAACCGCTTCCCAAATCCACGGTTCAGTTTTCATTGATTCCGTATCTCTTCGGCGGGTATTCCAATGACTTTGAAGCGGGTACCGGTGCTGAATATCATAAGGATTTTGGGTTTGACGCCAAAGTGGGACTCTCATCCTCCATGAATCTTGATTTGACCTACAATCCGGATTTTGCTCAGGTTGAGGTTGACCAGCAGGTGACTAATATTGATCGGTTTTTTCCAGAAAAAAGACAGTTTTTCCTTGAAAACAGCGATCTCTTTTCGGGCTTTGGATTCAGCGCTGTTACGCCGTTTTTTTCACGGCGAATTGGGCTGGATGCCCCGGTACTTGCCGGCGCCCGCCTGAGCGGAAAAATTGGCAACGACTGGCGCATCGGGTTAATGAACATGGCGACCCAAAAATCGGGAGACCTTCCTTCCAGAAATTTCACGGTGGCGTCGCTGCAAAGAAAAATACTGGCACGCTCCAATTTCGGATTTATCTTTGTGAACAAAGAAAATCTGACCCAAACCGAAGAGAACGACCGCTTCAACCGGGTTGCCGGATTTGACCTGAATCTGGCAAGCAAAAATAATTTCTGGGAAGGGAAGTTTTTCTATCACCGGTCATTTCAGCCTGAAAATCCTGAAAAGCAGTATGCCCAGGGCGCCAATCTGAAATACAAGGCAAAAAATCTCCAGGTTAATGTATCCCAGTCATCTGTCGGCGAAAACTACCTTGCAGAAGCCGGATATATAAGGCGCACGGGTTATAATTATCTTGGCCCTGAAATCGTTTACCTGTTTGTGCCCAACAAAGGAATTATCAGCCATGGGCCGGGCATTTATATGGAGAATTACTTCAATAAGGATTTCAAAAAAATAGATTACGAAAATACTTTCACCTATCAGTTTGAATTCAAAAAATCAAGCGTTCTGACCCTTGCCTACCAAAACTTTTTTGTTGAGCTTGACCATGATTTCGACCCGACGCATGTGAGCGGGCAATACCTGCCTGCCGGCAGCAAATACCATTTTGGCGGTGCGGGAATAATCTATAATTCAGCGCCGAAGAATCTGTTTAAATGGAATGTGGAGCTGGCAAAGGCAACGTTCTACAATGGCAATATTCAATACATTACCGGTCAGATGGGGTACCGGTTTCAGCCTTATGTCAATTTTGTCATGAACTTTAATTACACCGATATACATTTACCCAATCCGTTTGAACGCACCCGTTTCTGGCTCCTGGGACCGAAGCTGGACGTAACCTTTTCTGAAAATATTTTCTGGACCACATTTGTGCAGTACAATGAGCAGATAAACAACATGAATATCAACATGCGGTTTCAGTGGAGATACCAGCCTGTTTCAGATTTTTTTATTGTTTATACTGACAATTATATTCCGGGAGCCTGGAATTCACGAAACCGGGCGCTGGTTCTGAAAATAACCTACTGGCTGAACTGACAGCAATTTTTATCAAAATGTTAAACTAAAATCCCATCGGATTTTAAATTTCCGGCCTGAGTAAAATGAGCTATATTTGCCACCTCTTAAACAAAATAACATTATTCAGGTTTTAGATAATTATAAGTAATAAACTCATTTTCACCATGTAACAAGCACAACAAAATATTTGTGTGTTTCATGGGCTACGTTTGAAAATATTAAATATTCGTGATATGAAAGTTACAGTAGTTGGGGCAGGAAATGTGGGCGCTACCTGCGCACAGGTGGTTGCCGAAAAAAACATTGTCAAAGAAGTCGTTCTGGTGGATATCAAAGAGGGAATTTCCGAAGGGAAAGCGCTCGATTTGTGGCAAACCGCACCGGTGAATGAATATGATACCCGGTTGACGGGGTCAACCAACGACTATTCAAAGACTGCCGGCTCGGAAGTGGTTGTAATCACCTCCGGCGTTCCGCGCAAACCCGGAATGAGCCGCGACGACCTTATCTCCATCAATGCAAGCATTGTGAAAAGCGTTACGGAAAGTGTGGTTGAATATTCACCCGATGCAAAAATCATTATCGTTTCCAATCCGCTTGACGTCATGACTTATGCTGCCTATGTTACAGCGAAAAAACCGAAGAATCAGGTGATGGGCATGGCCGGGATTCTGGATACTGCACGTTATCGTGCATTCCTTGCTGAAGCGCTGGATATTTCCCCGCGCGACATTCAGGCGCTGCTGATGGGCGGCCACGGCGACACGATGGTGCCGCTGCCGCGCTACACCACAGTTTCAGGAATTCCTGTAACGGAGCTTATCGATGAAGAAACTTTGGATGCTATTGTTGACCGCACGAAAAAAGGCGGAGGCGAACTGGTTAACCTCATGGGAACATCGGCATGGTATGCTCCCGGTTCCGCAGCCGCACAGATGGTTGAAGCAATCGTCATGGATCAGAAGCGTATTTTCCCGTGCTGTGTGAAACTGGAAGGCGAATTCGGACTGGATAACATGTTTGTCGGTTCTCCGGTGAAATTGGGAAAAAACGGTGTGGAACAAATTATTGAAATCCCGCTGAACGACGAAGAGACAAAACTTTTGCACGATTCTGCCAGGGCGGTAAAAAGCATTATGGATGTGTTGGATGACATGAATATTTTATAAATTCCCGAAAACAAAATATTTTAAACGGCTGTTTCTGCAAAATCAGCCGTTTTTTTTTGTTTCTTTAAATCCTATGAAAATTAAAATTCCTTTGCGATTGTCCGAACCGGAAGACGGCAACTTCCACCTTATCGTAACTTCCGAGTTTGGTGATAAAACCACCGGTTACTGGGTGCTTGACACCGGAGCAACCCAGTCAGTTTTTGACAAAACTCTTGAAGCCTATTATTTTGCTCCCGAGGAAAAAAGCAAACCGGCACAATCCACAGGAATCGGCGATAAAATAATCGATACGGCCATTGCCCGGATGAAACCTTTCTCCATTGAAAAACTGCATATTGATGACCTCCAGGTTGCCCTGATTGACCTGACACACATCAATAATTTCTACCCCGGTTCCACTAACATTAAAATCTGCGGACTGCTTGGCAGCGATTTTTTAATGCACCACAAAGCAGTGATCGACTATCAGAAAAAAGTACTGATATTGAATATTGCAAAAGGCCGGAAGTCTTATTTCAGGCGCAAAAGAAGTAGAGCGAGTACAAAGTAATGAGTATTAAGTACAGAGTACTCCCGCTGGCGTAGTTTTGAAAACCATGCCTTACTAACGCCCTTTCAGGGCTTTCGTTAATTGATTGATTTTCTTCATAGGGCTAACTTCGAGCGCCTCAGTTACCAATGCCTGGTATCCGCTGTAACCATAGATCGAATTTTATTACCTTTGCAGTAGTATGAATATATTGAATCAACATATTGAACAAATAAGGGAACTTTGTGATTTGAACGAAGTGAATAGGCTGTTTGCCTTCGGCTCAATTACTACTGACAGATTTGCACCTGACAGTGATATTGATTTGTTGGTAGATATAATTGATGATGATCCGATATCATACTCTGATAAATATTTTAACCTGAAATTTCAACTTGAAGAGATTCTGAAAAGAGAAATTGACCTGCTTGAGCAGAAAGCAATCAGGAACAGGTTTTTGAAAAGCGAAATCGACCGGACCAAAGTACAGATTTATGGAAAAGAAAATTCTGATCTGGCTTGAAGATATTCATCAGGCTATTGATGAAATAGAAGAGTTTCTACCTGAAAAAAGAGACTTTTTTACTTTCAAAAAGGATTTGAAAACCAGAAAGGCCGTTGAAAGAAATATTGAGATAATCGGCGAAGCAGTGAAAAGAATTCTGAATGTAGCTCCTGAAATAAATATAACAAGCGCAAGAAAAATAGTTGATGCAAGAAACAGGATAATTCACGGATACGATACTATTTCTGATGATATTATCTGGGCAATAATAACAAATGATATAGGTACACTGCAACAAGAAGTTGAGAAACTTATTAACGAGTAGAATGTACTCCCGCTGGCATAGTTTTGAAAACCATGCCTTGCTTACGCCCTTTCAGGGCTTTCGTTAATTGATGCAGCTTTTTTATTCTTGAAAACCGGAACTAATTCTGTATATTTGCGGCGCAAAATTTTAACCGGGTGAAATTCAGAATAAAAATATCGAAAAAAGCATTTTTTAAGCTTGCAGTTTTTGTGAGCCTGATAAGCGCTGCTTTTCTGTTTGACCACTATTTTGAAAAACATCCGGAGGCGCTGAAAGAGTTCCGGGAAGAGAGCAAGGAAGCTTCAGGCAGTCAGGAAGGCGTTTGTCTGTTTTCACAAACCCTTTCATTCAGCGTCAAATCTTCGGTGCAAAAACCGCCTCACCGGAAACCGGCTGATGAATCACACGGCAAACTGCTTCAGAAATGGCACCAGTTGCGTATTCATCAATTCCTTCGTGCCGAAACAAACACCATCCGCCAACCCTTTTTTCTTTCATACAATCATCTTATTTTCAGGAGATATCACTTTGATATTCCCGATGAAATTCCGCTTGTTTCCTGATTGTTTTCCGGATTCAAACCATTCGGTATTTTCGGAATATCCGGTTCCGGTGAGCCATCCGGCCAAAAATTAACGGGATTCTTCAAAAAAATCATTTATAAACACAACGATTAAAAAATAAATTTTTATGCAAAACAGAGGTGCAATTTTAACATTTGCCATTCTTTTGGCGCTTGT
>CAZVAD010000036.1:1835-21691 GCA_964624645.1 uncultured Mariniphaga sp. | reverse complement strand
AAGGCAACTAATATACAACATTCGCCAATATGTACTATACAACATTCCCTAATTATTTTCAAATCAATATTCTTATGCGCAGATACACTGATAGCTATGCTGGGTTTAAAACTCAAATCTATTTTACATTGACGAATACGCCGGTGAATGGCCACTGATTTTTACCGACAAAAACGTTACGGTTACATCGTCGTTAATCTAAAAGGAAATAAAACCTTGCGGCGCTCTGCTGTGTCTGTTGCGGTTTGCTCAAAACTTCAACCGGAATTTCTTTGTTTGTGTGCAAATGGGTTTTTTCGTTTAAATTTGGCAAAAAAAGTGAATGCATAATTTTTCCGGCATAATCATCCTGCTCCTTTTTGTGGCAAAGCACCTTTCGGGGCAGGTATCGGCGGGGGGAGCGCCTTTGGAAGTTCCCCGCTTAAAAAGCCTGGCCGTTCCGGCTGAGGTGATGCCTGCCGTGAACAACGATGTGTTGTATGAGGAGGCCATCCGGAAGCAATCGGAAGAACTCCGGCTGAAATCATTGCCGTTTGCCCGAAGTTTTGATGTAAATATCTCACCGGCATCAAATGGCTTCTGGACAAAAAATATTGAAGGCTTCGATGTGTGGCAGGTGAAAATACGCTCTGCCGGAGCCTATTCCATAAGCCTTGTGTTTGATGAATTTCATCTGCAGCCACAGGCGCGGTTATTCATTTACGGAGCAAACAGCGGACACCTTATCGGGGCATTTACTGCTGCAAACAACAAGAAATTCGGTAGGTTTGCCACATCGCCGGTTGCCGGGGATGAGATAACCGTTCAGTATGAAGTTCCGGCAGGAAGGGAGGGGAGCCATGATTTTGTCATTTCAAAGGTCAGCCATGATTTTATAGGAATTCTGAAAAGCAGGGAGCGCCGCCCGATGGGAATAGCGGCGGGCGATTGCAATATTGACATCAATTGCCCGGATGGAAAGCGCCATGCAGACGAGAAGGATGCCGTTTGCAGGATTATGACCACGAAAACTTCGGTAACCGAAATCTGCACCGGGATGCTGATCAACAATACCGCAGAAAATGAGAAACCTTATGTTCTGACCGCTGCCCACTGCATCAGCAAAGCACAATTTGCCGAGACCTCGGTGTTTGTGTTCAATTATGAAAGTCCGTATTGTGCGCCGCTTGACGGCGACCCTGTGAATTCGGTCTCCGGAGCGAGGCTACTTGCAATTTCCGACAGCCTTGATTTTGCATTGCTTGAACTCAGCATGGTTCCGCCGCCCGAATACAGACCCTATTTTGCAGGTTGGGACCGCCGGCAGGCGTTGCCCGATTCCACGTACAGCATTCACCATCCGCAGGGCGATATAAAAAAAATAGCCATTGACCGTGATTCGCCAACGCATAGCACTTTTAGAACGGATTTTACCCCCAACGGTTTTTTAAGAATCGGGAGATGGGAAAAAGGCACCACCGAAGACGGCTCTTCGGGTAGTCCGCTGTTCAATAGCGACAACCGGTTTATCGGTTCGTTGACCGGAGGCTCGGCAACCTGCCGGAATCCTGCGAACGATTATTATTCCCGTTTTGAACTGGCGTGGGAGCATAAGCCCGACTCTTCGGGACAGTTGAAATACTGGCTCGATCCGCTGAATAAAAATTCTGCATTCCTTGACGGAAAGCGGTTTTATAAAGATGAAAATGTTTGTGTGGCGTTAACCAACCTTGAACCTTATGATACCCATCAAAATGTAAAAATAATTTCAAATGGCATATTTTCAGGTTATTGGGGCGGAACAAACAGTGAGGGGATTATCGAGTTTGCAGAACGTTTTGTTATTCAGGGAAATGAGTCGCTTGAAGGAATTTCGCTTGGCGCAGGCAAAATCCGGATTCCTGGGAATTCGTCGGATCAAAAACTGAGCGTGAAGATTTACAACGGAAACACAGCTCCGGAAGAGTTGATTCATACAGAAACCGTTAACATCAGAAATCTGGAAGCTGATGCCATGAATTTTATTGGATTTTCGGAAGCGATAGAACCCGCAGAATCCTTTTTTGTGGGATTTGAGCTTTTGAACATGCAGCCGCAGGATACTTTTGTGGTTTACCAGTCGCTGCGCCAGCCGGAGAAAGAGAATTTTTTCTGGTTCAGAAAAAATGGTTCCTGGCATGACTTCAAATCGGAAAATCAGGAGGGATACTCCATGTCTAATGTATTTGAACTGGTGTTGTGCAATGCTGTGCCGATGGTGAACGACACGCCAAATATCAAAAATCCTGCTGAGGCAGTAATCTATCCGAACCCGGCGCAAAATGCCTTTGTTTTCAATCCGGGGCATACCGTAATTCCCGAAAATGTCAGGGTCTTCAATCTCATCGGGCAGCAGATAAAACCAAAAATTTCGGTCAGAAGTGAAACCGAGGTGCTGGTTGACCTGACGGGCAATGTTGCGGGGGTTTATATTGTAAGGTATCATGCAGGCAGCAAAATATTCTCCGAAAAAGTATCCTATGTCCCCTGATGAAAAGAAATTAAATATGCGTATTGCCGGTTTTTACCTTGCTGTGCTGATTTTGCTTACCGGTTGTTCGGACGCAGGCAAAAAATCCGACAGAACCCACAACTCAAATCTGTATGCGAAAGGCTTCAATATTAAAAAGCAGGGCGATGTAACCAAACTGACTGTTTTCAATCCGTGGGAAAAAGCTGAAAATGTTTCAATGGAATATTTTTTAGTTGATGAAAACAAAGTTTTACCGGATTCGCTGAGTGAAAAAACGATTATCCGGACTCCTGTCAGAAAGGTGATTTGCCTGTCAACCACGCATCTTGGATTTTTAACTGCACTGAAAGAAACCGGCGCGGTGGCGGGAGTTTCAGGGAGCCGGTACGTAACCGATGAGGCCGTAAGGAAACGGATTGATGAAAATCTGGCGCCCGATGTCGGCTACGGCTCCAATCTCAACTATGAGCTTATTGTCAGTCAAAAGCCTGATTTGGTGATGGTTTATGGGATTGGAGGAGAGGTGACAAACCAGATTCTCAAACTGGAGGAACTGGGAATTCCGGTAATTATGCTTGCTGAGTTTTTGGAGGAAACTCCTTTGGGAAAAGCGGAATGGGTAAAATTTGTTGCTGCGCTTTTCGGCAAGGAAGAGCAGGCCGGTGAGTTTTTCGGCAATGTGGAAAAGGAATATAATCGGCTGAAAAAGTTGGCCTTACATCAGGTCAAAAGGCCGAAAGTCCTGGTGGGGTCGCCCTACAAGGACTCGTGGTGGGTTCCCGGCGGAAAATCCTATCTGGCGCATCTCATTGAAGATGCCGGCGGGGATTATCCCGGAAAGGATAATCCGTCGCATGAGAGTTTTGTCATCTCCTTTGAGCACGCATTGGTTTGGGGTGCTGAAACGGATGTGTGGATAAATATGTCCACCCTGGCGTCAAAGCAGGAAATTCTGAGCGCCGATGCCCGGTTTGGCAGTTTCAGGGTTTTCCGGGAAGGAAAAATCTTCAACAACATCAAACGGATGGCTCCCGGGGGCGGAAACGACTTCTGGGAGAGCGGAACCGTGAATCCCCATTTGGTCTTGCGCGATTTAATTGCCATCTTCCATCCGTCTTTAATCACAGATGAATTGGTCTATTATCAGGAAATCAAATGAATAGTACGCTTAAAAACAGAAAACGCTCCGTACCCCTGATTTTTGTATTGTTGGGTGTTTTGTTCGTGGTGTTTTTCATTGCCGACCTGTTTTTGGGAGCCATCATTATTCCTGTGAAGCAGGTGATTCTCGCTTTTTTCTCTGCTTCCGGTGTCAGCGAAACCGTGCGGACGGTGGTGCTTGATTACAGGCTTCCCAAAGCGCTTACCGCAATTCTGACCGGCGCAGCGCTCTCGCTGAGCGGCTTGCAGATGCAGACTATTTTCCGTAATCCTTTGGCGGGGCCATACGTGCTCGGCATCAGTGCGGGGGCAAGTCTGGGCGTGGCGCTGTTCGTGTTAGGTTTTTCATCGGCATTTGCTTTTGGGATTTTTTCTGCTGCCGGCGCCTGGTCGCTGGCAATGGTTGCCTGGGCCGGTTCGTTTCTGGTGATGCTGCTGGTGCTTTATGTGTCTGCAAAAGTGAATGATATCATGACCATCCTGATTCTCGGAATTCTTTTTTCCAGTGCGGTGAGCGCCATCGTTGCCATTTTGCAGTATTTCAGCGACGAGTCGATGCTCAAAGCCTTTATTATCTGGACTATGGGCAGTCTGGGAAGTGTTACCCGATCACAGTTGATGGTTCTGCTTCCTGCAATCGGTGCAGGGATTTTGCTGGCTTTTTTCAAAGTGAAGGATTTGAATGCTTTTCTGTTAGGGGAAGATTATGCCCGTTCTCTTGGCGTTTCCGTGAAAACGAGCCGTGTGCTCATTTTGCTGAGTACCAGTCTACTGGCAGGAACAATCACTGCTTTTTGCGGCCCGATCGGTTTTATCGGCATTGCAGTGCCGCATATCTGCCGCGTGATTTTCAAGACGGCAAACCATACGATTCTGGTTCCGGCGGTTATTCTCACCGGCAGTATTGTGATGCTTTTCAGTGATATTGTTTCGCAGCTTCCGGGCTTGCAGGCCACATTGCCGATAAATTCGGTTACCGCCCTGATTGGCATTCCGGTCATCGTGTGGATGATCGTTAAAAACAGAAAATTTGTTTCGGTATAATGGTGGAGAATCAGATAAATATTGAGCTGAAACAACTGTCTGTCGGATATCCTCAGGCCGGGGACAAGCCTTTGGAAGTTTTGGGCAACCTGAATTTTACGGCTGCTCCGGGCGAAATGGTGGCGCTCATTGGCAGCAACGGCATCGGGAAAAGCACTTTACTCCGCACCATGGCAGCTTTTCAGCCGCCGCTGGCCGGTGAAGTCACCATTGCCGGAAAGAATCTGAATCTGCTCAATCCCCGCAAAATAGCGCGGATTATGAGCTTTGTATCCACTGAAATCATCCGGGCAACCAATCTGACGGTCTTTGATATGGTTGCATTCGGAAGATTCCCTTACACCAACTGGCTTGGCGCCCTCACGGAAGAGGACAAATCCGTTGTGTACGATGCAATCCGGAAAGTGGGCATTGATGACCTTGCTGACCGGCCGGTGATGCACATCAGCGACGGCGAGCGGCAGCGGGCAATGATTGCCCGTGCGCTGGCCCAGGATACGCCGGTGATCATTTTGGATGAACCGACGGCTTATCTGGATATCAGCAACAAATATGAAATTTTTCATCTGCTTCAGATTTTAGCCGGAGAACGAAAAAAGACCATCATCCTTTCCACGCACGACCTGAACATTGCCTTGAGGGAAGTGGACAAACTCTGGATTGTTGCCGAAAACGGCTATTTTGAAGGGGCGCCGGAGGATGCAGCGCTGAATGGCAGGCTGAATCTCATGTTTCGAAACGAACATATCGGATTCGACAGCCGCGAGGGCGAATTCTTTTTCCGGAAAAAGTTCAGGGCGAAGGTGAAAGTTGAAGGGGAGGGGCTTCCCCTGGTGTGGACGCTGCGCGCGCTTAACCGGAAAGGCTTTCAGATTGTTTCGCAGGCGAAACCCGATTTTTCAATCGTTGTGAAACCTGAAAAATGGGAGCTGGTTTCGGAAAACCGGAAAACAACATTCGACACGGTTTATGAACTTTTGGCTTATTTAGGCTGATGCACAATTGCATACCGACATTCCAGAGTTTGTGAAAAACTTAGAATAAAAGCTTCATAAACTGCTTGGGCAGCCGTCAGGTGAAAGAAAATGGGTGCAAATAAGACAAACAGAGCGCAACTTCAAACCATTTCAAACCCTCAGTAAACTTTTTCTTTTACCTTTATGTTTTATTTTTTTGACGATGCAATGAGAATCTACCTGATAGGATATATGGGAAGCGGCAAATCAACGCTGGGGCATAGGCTGGCCAAACATGCCGGATTGCAGTTCATTGATATGGATCATTATATCGAGCAGCGTAACTATAAAACGGTTCCCCAAATATTTGCCACGGAGGGGGAGGCGGAATTTCGCAAAAAGGAGAAAAAGGCGCTTGAAGAAATTTCCGTTTTTTCTGATGTGGTTATTGCAACCGGTGGCGGCGCTCCCTGTTTTTTTGATAACATGGACTTAATGAACCGCACCGGAAAAACCATTTATCTGAACATTGACCCGGAGATTCTGGCTGCCCGGCTGATGGAATCCAAAACGGAAAGGCCACTCATTAAAGGAAAATCAAAAGAGGAGCTGGTGAAGTTCATTGATGAAACGTTAAAAGTCAGGAATGAATTCTATTCCCGGGCGCATTATCAGATAACGCAACCCGATGTTGATTTGCAGGATGTTGTGCAAATGATCGGAGAGGGGGATTCCAAAAAATAAAGCCACTTCCCGATTCGGGAAATGGCTCACTTTCAATAAATATCCTAAAAATTAGTTGTTGTCTTCTCCTGATGGCAGCGCCGGCGTCTCTTCTCCTGAACCAGCTTCCGGGGCAGTTGTCGGGAAGTTGGGAACCTGAAGCGGATTGGCAACCGATTCAATCTGGTCGCGTACGCGGGATTGTTCCTGTGTCATCCTTTCGCGTGGAATGAAAGCAGTACCGAGAACGGAAAGCACAAGCAGGGAGCCGGCCAGAACCCAGGTTGCTTTTTCGAGAAAATCGGTGGTCTTGCGAACACCCATAATCTGATTGGATGACTGAAAATTGCTGGCTAAGCCACCGCCTTTTGAGTTTTGAACCAATACGATGAGTACCAGTAAAATACAAACGATAAATATTAAAACTGTAATCAGTGTGTACATTTTATTTGCTTAAATATTTTTTAATTTTTCAATTTCTTCAATACGGGCTGCAAAGTAAACACTTTTTTCCGGATATTTCAAGCTTAATTTTTTAAAAGCATCTATCGCCCTGTCATATTTTTTTTGTTTTAAATATATCATTGCCAGTGTCTCCGTGATTAAATCATCACTTTCAGCTGCCGACCGGGATGTTAATTTATTCCCAATTTCCTTGGATTCTTCTTCGGGTGTCCTTTTTTCGATTTTCCCGGCTGTGCGCTCCGAGGAAAGAAACTTGTCAATCAGGCTTTCTCCCTCCGGTTGTTCTGCTGTGCTTTCAAGCTCAAATCCGGTGGGTTCCCGGTATTCCAACGGGTTAGTACTCGTTTTTGAATGCAGAAACCGGTAAAGCTGCTTTCTGTCGGGGAGGAGTGGCGCTGTCTGGTTCAGCGCAGCTTCAAACTGAGAATCACCGGTTTCCTTCAGGTTTTTCAGCCAAAGCAGGAGCGCGGCATGAAAAAACGGAAATTCACCGGCAATTTCCTGTAATTCAGTAAGTGAGTCCCGGTTCAGCAGGGCAGGATTTTCAATCCGGTTATAAAAATTTTCTTTCAGCATGGTTACCAGTTTGCAAGGGTTGCGTTAAAAATATCTTCCGTGAGCTTATTGATGATTTCAGGAACCAGGCCGTCTTCCACAGCGCTTAATGAACTGGTGCTGTCAAAGTCTTCAAAAGCCGAAAAGGTCTGTTCCTTATTCTGGTCAGGCTCAATATTGTTTGTGAATTTCACACGAACGGAAATGGTCAGCCGGTTCAGCGCTGCCATATCCTCTTTCTGAATGGCCATCGGGCGGACTTCATAGGTGGTGATTTGCCCCTCAAAAATCAGATCGCCGTCTTCGGCAAGCTCATTTAATGAAGTTTGCCGTTGCAGTTTCTCGCGAAGCGCTTCGGTAAATGACTGGCTGAGTGTCGGATTTATCAGCCGGGCGCGGTTGGGAAAATAATAGACGGAAAAGGTTTTTACCTGCGGGGAAATGTTGGCTCCGGTGAATGAGTAGGAAATTCTACACGAAAAAAATGTGCCGGCAAGGAGAATTCCCAATAGCGAAATTTGAAAAAACAGTCTTTTCATCCCTTAACCTTTAATGTTGTGTTCTTTAATTTTCCGGTAGAGTGTCCGCTCCGAAATGCCCAGTTCTTCGGCGGCATTTTTTCGCCTTCCGTTGTGTCTTTCAAGCGCTTTCTTTATCATTTCGATCTCTTTTTCCTCAAGCGACAATGACTCTTCAATTACCTCTTCCGTATCCTGGATATGGCTTTTGTCGATGTGGGGAATGTGAATGGGCTGGGCAGGCTGTTCGCGTGGCGAGAAACTGATTTCCTCCGAACCGTAAAGTTCGCGGATAATCTGCTCCTGATCGGCAGAAGTCACAGGCTCACCCTTTTCCATGATGTTGAGCACCAGTTTTTTCAGGTCATTCATATCCTTTTTCATGTCAAAGAGGATTTTATACAGGATTTCCCGCTCGTTTGAAAAACCGGTTTCTTCCGATTTTGAAAGCAGCGCCGGCAGGTTTTTGACTGAAATTGACGGCAGGTAGCGTTTCAGCACTTCGTCGGAAATTTCACGGTTCTGCTCAATGATGGAAATTTGCTCGGTAATGTTTTTCAGTTGCCTCACATTGCCCGGCCAGCGATAATTCTCAAGCAGGATTCTGGCGTTGTCATCCAGCCGGATTGGCGGCATGGTATATTTTTCGGCAAAATCGCGCGCAAACTTTCTGAACAGCAGATGAACATCTTCCGGGCGCCGGCGCAGCGGAAGAATATTGACAGGAACGGTATTCAGGCGATAATACAAGTCTTCCCTGAATTTTCCTGCCTGAATCGCCTGCGGAATATCCACATTGGTAGCAGCAATAATCCGGACATCGGTCTTGATGACCTGCGAAGAACCGACACGGATAAACTCGCCCGATTCCAGTACCCTGAGCAGGCGCACCTGCGTTGCCAGGGGCAGTTCTCCGATTTCATCCAAAAAAATAGTTCCGCCGTCAGCTTCCTGAAAATAACCTTTCCGGTCGGCAAGCGCTCCCGTGAATGACCCCTTTTCGTGTCCGAAAAGCTCGGAATCGATGGTGCCCTCCGGAATTGCGCCACAGTTCACGGCAATGTATTTACCATGCTTTCGGCTCGAAAACTGATGGATAATCTGCGGAAACACCTCCTTGCCGGTTCCGCTCTCTCCTGTAATTAAAACCGAAAGGTCGGTAGGAGCCACCTGAACCGCTACTTCAATAGCCCTGTGCAGCCCGGGCGAGTTTCCTATAATCTCAAACCTTTGTTTAATGCTCTGGATATCCATATTTTATACCTCATCAATAATAAAAACACAAATTTACAATTTTTTAGCGGCAATTTTTCCAATGCCTTTCATTAACGTGAATCTATTCATAAATAAATCGGATTGAACAAACAGGATAGCCATTATTTTTCAATCCCCAGCCATGCAGGATGTTTTATCGTTATCTTTGGCGCTACTGAAAAAACAAAGAAATCATGGATTTTATTGTACTGATTCCTGCACGGTTTCCCTCCACGCGTTTTCCGGGCAAACCGCTGGCTCTGCTCGGCGGAAAGCCCATCATACAGTGGGTTTATGAAAATGCATCCGGCGTGCTTGATCATGTGTGGATAGCTACGGACGATGAACGGATCATGCAAGCGGTGGAAAATTTCGGCGGAAATGCCATTATGACGTCATCGTCCCATCAGAGCGGAACCGATCGTTGTGCCGAGGCAGCCCAAAAACTGGAACATGAGATTCCTTTTGATGTGGTGATCAATATTCAGGGCGATGAGCCTTTTGTGCAGGCGGAGCAGTTGAAATTGCTAATGTCCTGTTTTGACGGCGAAACTGAAATTGCCACGTTGATGAAAAAAATTGATTCGGCAGAAGAATTGTTTAACCCGAACCGGCCGAAAGTTGTGGTGGATGAGCAGGGCGATGCGCTCTATTTCAGCAGGTCGGCCATTCCCTATGTGCGTGATGAGGAGAAAGGGAACTGGCTGGATAGGAATACATTCTGGGCACATGTGGGAATGTATGCCTACCGGAAAGATGTCCTTCAGCAAATCACAAGGCTCAAACCCGGAAAGCTGGAACTTACGGAAGCTCTGGAGCAGTTGCGGTGGCTCGGAAACGGATACCGGATCAGGACGGCAGTAACCCAGTTTCAGGGAATCGGGATTGATACGCCGGATGACCTGCTTGCAGCAGAAGCGTGGTTGTTGAAATAATATCCGGTTGGCAGGAATCCGGGTACTCCAAATTGAACTGCTTTGAATTTTAGATTGTTATAAAAGGCATAAAATTTGCTTTTCACCATTTGAAATTGTAAATTATACGCCATGAAGCAATTTATACTTACCATAATATTTTTATCTGTCATTTTATCCGGCTTTGCTTCGGAGCCTGCATATCTTTCACATTTTCAGAGTCCAACCATCAAAAGCGATTCTGAACAGGAGTTGAAATTATATCCCAATCCTGCTGAAAGCCGGCGAATCACTCTTGAAATGAAGACCGGTGAAATTGCTGAAATACGCCTGGTGAATATAACCGGAAAGGAAGTTGTTGTCCGTGTTTTGGATTTTGCTCTCCCCAAATACCAACTCACCCTCGAAAATGTTCCGAATGGAATTTATTTTGTCCGGGTTAAAACTTCCAAAAACAAAGTGGTCGTAAAGAAACTTGTCGTTTCTTCGCGTTAACTTTTGACGATTTATAATCAGCCAACAGTAATCGTTTTTTTTAAAATAACTACGGTTTACGTATTGCCACACCGGAAACAGCCGCGTCATGAAATTTAATCTTCAATCGCCTGAAAAACCATTTGCCTGAATTTCCAGCCGGTTTCGTCGCTGGTTGGGCCGTGTGTCTGTTTCATGATGACGCCGATTACCTGTTGCGCCGGATCGGCAAAATACTGGGTGTTGAAATAGCCTCCCCAGTCGAATGTTCCGGCGCTGCCTTGTCCGCCTTTGTTTTCGCCCTCTTCGGTCAGTACTGCAAAAGCAAGCCCGTGGTATTTGTCCTTGCCGCCATACAGTTCGCCGGTGTGATTTCCCATGATTGTTTTTACGGTGGTTTTGCTCAGCAGCCGGTTCCCGTTGTATTCCCCGCCATTGAGATACATCTGCAGAAAAGCGGCATAATCTTTTGCAGTGCTTGAAAGTCCTCCGCCGCCTGAAAAGAAGGTCTTTGCCCCTTTAATCGGATAATCGGCATCAAAAAAGGTGTCCGGAGCTTTTTTCCACTGGTCCCTTTCCCTGTACTGCACCGCAACTAAGCGGCCTGCTTTTTCCTCCGGAAGGTAAAACCGGGTATCGTTCATCCCCAACGGGTCAAAAATCCGCGTTTTCAAAAATTCATCAAAAGGAACTCCTGATATGATTTCAATGAAATATCCGAGAATATCCAACCCTTCACTATAGGTGTATTTTTCTCCGGGATGATGGTGCAACGGCATTTGTGCCAGTTTTCTAATATTTTCTTCGATGGTGATATTTTCACTGGTGAAAGCGTCAACAATGCCAGCCTTCCCGAAAATCATTCCGAAGCGTTCGTCGCCGTCAATTGCACCATATCCCACGCCGGATGTGTGGGTAAGCAACTGTCTGATAGTTATTTCCCGGCTGGCGGGAACTCCTCTCCAGGTGGTATCACGGTAACTGAATGAAGTCATCACTTTCGGATTTCTGAATTCCGGCATATATTTGGAAATGGGGTCGTCCAGCCTGAAATTTCCTTCTTCCCAAAGCATCATAACAGCAGTGGCGGTGATGGCTTTGGTTTGCGATGCAATCCGGAAAATATCATCCCGCTGCAGGGTTTTGCCGGCGGCATGGTCTGCCATTCCGTGAGCTTTCCAATAAACAATTTTGCCATTGCGGGCTATGAGCGCCACAACTCCCGGCGCCTGGTTCTGAGCTATTGCCTGCTCAAGCATGTTGTCAATCCGTGCAAGCCGGACGGATGAAATACCGACGCTTTCGGGGGATGCCTCAGCCAGAGCCGGGGATTTTTGCCTGGATTTTGTCTGAGCTTCTGTGTTGATAAAAAGAAAGCTGAACACAAAGAACAGCAGGGTTAATCTTCTGAAATGCATATTGAAAATCTTTGAATTGGTTAATACTCTGAGAAAATTTTTGTTTTTACTGTTTTAGCAAACCATCCTATTGACTGCTTTGCGTCAACAAACCCCAAAAGTATAAAATCTCACGGGATTATTTGTTTTTATAGGCAAGATGAAAGTTGCAAATCGGCATTAGGGGGTGTAAAGAGACAAAGTTTTAAAGTCGTAAAATCGTAACTCAGCAATAAAAACAGTACAGGGGCAAAATGCAAATTTGTGTCAGTGGAGAAATATTGAATAAAATTGGAAAGCTTCGGGGAAAACCGGAGCCTTTTCGCATTAAATTTTAAACGGATTTACGATTTTTAAGCCTTTGATACGGCTAAAGTCCTTTTCGTTATTGGTGATAAACGTAAAGCCATGAGCCAGGGCAGTAGCGGCAATAATGGCATCCGGGGTTTTAACTTTTTTGTTCCGGCGAATGTTCACGCAATGCGTGATAACATCGGGGGTAATGTCAAATATGGTACTATCGGCAATAAATTCTTTTACCCGTTGTTCTTTGGCTATATCCGTTTTCCAGCAAAGCAGTTCAATTTGCGAGATAACCGAAAGGTTAGGCACGGCATCAATTACAGCATCCATAAATTGCAAACCACTTGGGGGAAGCGAAGCCGAAAAATAATCGGAAATTGCATTGGTGTCAATTAAATACTGTTCCATTCGCTGCGCATCTGCTTAATATGTTCATTTAATTGTTGTCCTTCTTCCTTGGTAATAAAGCCTTTGTATTTATCTGACAGTTTGGTCTTAACAGGTTCAACATTTTCTTTTAAAACCTTTATCAACTGCAACTCTTCCAACTCGTGCAAGAGTCCAGCAGCTTTCTGGTTGGTCAGTTGTATAAGCATCGTATTATCCATGTCTTTATTTATTTAGCGTGTAACAATGTTTGAATTTTGGTTTTGGCGATATAAGCATCCATTAGAGAGAGTACTGTTTTTTTGTCCTCGGTATCTAAGCCCTGCACTTCCTTAAAGCGGCTAATCAGTTCTTTCTCCAATCCGGCATCTTGTGCCACATCGTCAGCGGTTCCGTTCATCAGGTAATCAACAGTAGCGTCCAAAGCTTTTGCAAGTTTTGTCATAGCCTCGGCATTGGGCATCGTTTCTCTCCTTTCGTACCGGCTTACCTGTGTGAAATGTACTTCAATAAGCTCTGCCAGCTTGCTTTGCGAAATCCCTTTTCGCTTGCGGAGTTTCTTTAATCGTTCTGCAAAATCCATTTTATTAAGCATTAGTATGAAAATTTTATCACAAAATTAGCATAAAAGTCAAGTATAAGCAATTGTATTTAGACAAGAGAGCAAAAAGTGGATTTTTTTACCTGTTTTTGTTGGTTGAGCTTGTTAGTTTTACTTGCAAATTTGCAAGCGTAATTTTTAAAAATATTTTTGCCCAGTTAGGCAAGGCGCGTAGTAAGACTTTGCGCCAGCGGGAACAATCAAAAAAGGCTGCAAAAATTGCAGCCTTTTTTGATTCATATTTTACCTGTCACGACGGGGTCTTTGTCCTCTGTAGTCGCCGCCCCGGCGGTTGTCATTCCTTTGTCCTCCATCCCTTCGCGGTGGACGATCGCCTCTTGGCGCCCGTTCCACGTAACCTTCGGGTTTGGGCAGCAATGCCCTGTGTGAGAGTTTCAGCTTACCGGTTTTTTCATCTACCCCGATTAACTTCACTTCAAGAATATCCCCTTCCTTTGTGAAGTCTTCGGCAGATTCGACCCGTTTCCAGTCCATTTCTGAAATATGAAGCAAGCCTTCTTTTCCGGGAATAATTTCCACAAAAGCGCCAAAGGAAACAACCGATTTCACTTTGCCCTTGTATATTTCCCCAACTTCAGGAATGGCGACAATCGCTTTTATCCGTGCTTTTGCAGCTTCAACGGCTTCAATTCCTGCCCCGGAAATCTCGACCACACCCTTGTCGTCAATCTCTTCGATGACGATAACGGTTTCGGTCTCTTCCTGAATTGCCTGAATGATTTTTCCTCCCGGCCCGATCACTGCGCCGATCATATCTTTCGGAATTTCAATGACCTCTATCCGCGGTACGTTGGGTTTGAAATCAGCGCGCGGTTCCGGAATGATTTCCAGCATTTTGTTCAGGATGTGCAAACGTCCCTCTTTCGCCTGCATCAGCGCCTGCGACAGCACTTCGTAGGGTAGCCCGTCAACTTTGATGTCCATTTGGGTAGCCGTGATTCCGTTTACCGTTCCGGCCACTTTGAAGTCCATGTCGCCTAGGTGGTCTTCATCGCCTAAAATATCCGAAAGGATGGCATACTTGCCGGAATCCTTGTCTGTGATAAGTCCCATCGCAATTCCCGAAACCGGACTTTTTATTTTCATGGCAGAGTCCATCAGCGCCATTGTGCCGGCGCAGACAGTGGCCATGGAAGAAGAGCCGTTGGATTCAAGAATATCGGAAACCACGCGGATAATGTAGGGGAAATCAGCGGGAATCATGCGCTTCAGCGCACGGTGTGCCAGGTTGCCATGTCCGATTTCGCGACGGCTCAGCCCGCGGGGTGTGCGTGGTTCGCCCACGGAAAACGGCGGAAAATTGTAGTGAAGCAGAAATTTTTCCTTGCCCTGAACGGTTACGTTGTCAATGATTTTTTCATCCATCTTGGTTCCTAACGTAACGGATGTCAGCGACTGGGTTTCGCCCCGTGTGAATAGTGAAGAGCCGTGCGCTCCGGGGAGGTAATCCACTTCGCCCCAGATTGACCGGATTTCATCGGTTTTGCGTCCGTCAAGCCTGATTTTTTCATCAAGAATCATCCGGCGCATAGCCTCTTTTTCCACTTCGTGGTAATATCTTTTGATCAGCTTTTCGTGCAGTTCCAGGTCTATTTCTTCGTTTCCGGCATTTGCCTCCAGATAGGTCTCAATGTACTCATCGCGGATGGCATCGAATCCTGCCAGGCGTTCCTGCTTGTCGGAAACATTGCTTTTTGCAAATTCATAACAGGCATCGTAAAGGTCAGCTTTCACTTTGGCGCGAAGGGTTTCGTCATTGTTTTCGTGGCTGTATTCACGTTTCACTACGCCTAACTCCGCCGCCAGCTCTTCCTGAACCTTGCAGTGTTTTTTAATTTCCTGGTGTGCAAACTTGATGGCCTCAAGCATCTCCTCTTCCGACACCTCGCTCATTTCACCTTCAACCATCATAATATTGTCATAGGAAGCGCCGACCATAATATCAATATCTGCTTCCTTTAACTGGGAATAGGTGGGATTGATGACCCATTGTCCGTTGATTCGTCCTACGCGGACTTCGGAAATTGGTGTTTCAAAAGGGACATCGGAAACCGCAATTGCAGCGGAAGCAGCCAGTCCTGCCAGCGCATCGGGCATATCTTCCTTGTTTGCAGAAACCAGGGAAATCATTACCGCAGTTTCGGCATGGTAATCCTCCGGGAAGAGCGGGCGCAGTGCACGGTCAACCAGCCGGGCTACTAAAATTTCTTCATCCGACGGGCGTCCTTCGCGTTTCAGGAAACCTCCGGGGAAACGTCCGGCAGCCGAAAATTTTTCGCGATAATCCACCGAAACCGGCATGAAATCCACATCCTCATTTGCTTCACGGGCTGAAACCACAGTGGCCAGCAGCATTGTTTCGCCCATGCGCACCACCACCGACCCGTCGGCCTGCCTGGCCAGTTTGCCGGTTTCTATGGTAATTGACCTGCCGTCGGCAAGTTCAATTGTTTTTGTTATTGATTCTACCATAACTTAACTAATAAATTCTAAATGTTAATAAAATAAAAGGGTGGTGAGGTTTTGTAAAGATATAAAAAAGAAAGGCAATCTACTGTTGCCTTTCCTTTAATATTATTTACGCAGATTCAATTTTGCAATAATTGCACGATAACGCTCGATATCTTTTTTCTTCAGATAGTCAAGCAGGCTGCGGCGTTTTCCAACAAGTTTTATCAGCGCCCTGCGGGTGCTGAAATCTTTTTTGTTGATTTTCAGGTGATTGGTGAGGTGATTGATTCTGTAGGTAAACAGGGCAATCTGACCCTCAGCGGTACCGGTATCTTTTTCGTTTTTACCGTATTCAACGAAAAACTCCCTCTTTTTTTCAGGTGTTAAATACATTTTTTAAATTTTAAAATTAAACCATGTTTAAGCCGCAGCATCGCTTTCAATAACAACGGCTTAAAATTTCGCGCGCAAAAGTAAACAAAACTTTTTGATTTTTATCCCTGAACCTTCCTGAGAATGAAAATATACCGATTATAAAATTAACATCAACGGAGACCTCGGGGAAAAGGCTGATATTTTCTGTTAAGTTGAGTTTCAGTAAAATTATTTCAGTTTCAGATAGGCCTCCCTGATTTCGTTGTACAGATTTTCACTCACCCTTGACAGCGGAGCGCGCAGTTCATATTGAATCGTTCCCTGAATATGCAGTAACGCCTTGATTCCTTCGGGATTTCCCTCTTTGAAAAGAAGCCTGAACAGGTCAATCATTTCATAGTGAAGTTCTCGCGCTTCGGAAAATTTTCCGTTCAGGGCAAAGTGAACCAGTTTACTGAGCTTCCCGGGAAGTGCGTTTGCAATCACGGAGATTACCCCGATTCCGCCGACGGCTGCCAGAGGCAGAGCCATTACATCATCGCCGGAGATGAGTGCGAAATGGGCGGGTGTATTTTTGCTGATGCGGGTAGCCTGTGCAATGATTCCGGCTGCTTCCTTGACAGCCACAATCTTATCCGATGCCCCGGCAAGCCGGATTACTGTTTCGGCTTCCAGATTCACGCCTGTGCGCGAGGGCACATTGTACAGGATTATGGGCACGGGACTGGCTTTTGCGATGGCAATATAGTGGCTGAACATCCCTTCCTGCGAAGGTTTGTTGTAGTAGGGCGTAACAACAAGCAGCCCGCCGATGCCGTCAAAATCAAAATGGTTTATCTGGTCAATTATTTTTTTGGTGTTGTTGCCTCCCATCCCGACGACAACGGGAAGCCCCCCTGAATTTGTTTTTACAAAACGGACAATTTCTTTCTGTTCAGCTTCGCTTAAAGTCGGAGTTTCGGAGGTGGTGCCAAGCGCCACGAGATAATCCATTCCTCCGCTTATCTGGTTTTTTAATATGCGGGCTAACGCATCAAAATCAATCGTGTTTTCTGTCGTAAATGGTGTGGCCAATGCCACGCCTGCTCCTGCAAATGGATGGTTCATATATTATTTTGTTTGAAAAAACTGTCCAAGATAAAAAATTTGCTGTCTGGCAAGATACAATGCATCGGGTTTCCCCTGAATATTAATATTCAGGTCAAAAAAGTTGTTTTCATCAGGCGACCATCCGATTTTGAAATGTGCTCTGCTGAGCGCTGTAACATATTCGGATTGAAGGGTTTGGTTTGTGATGACATTAAAGAGAACGTCAAACTCTGTTTTGATAAATTCATCCGCCGTTCCGGGTTTTGGAATACCGAGCCAGTTCAGGTCTTTTGGCGTGATAACGTTGACGCCGGGAAGCGCCTGTGTCTTTTTTTCATAGATGCAGAGATTCCTGACAATAACCTGGCTTTCTGAAAAATGATCGTGAATAAATTTAAATGCTTCTTTGCCTTCATACTGCCACAATACACCGATTTTTTTCAGTGAGCCGGATTCGGGAATCATCAACTTCCGTTTAACGTGCGCCACCTTTTTGCGCAGAGAGTAGCAGGCAATTTTTTCAAGGATGTGCATAATGAAATAATAAACGGTGTTTTTTCGATTTAATTTTCAATCATTTTCAGAAAATCATCTTCAGAGATTACCGGAATTCCAAGACTTGTTGCTTTTTCCAGTTTGCTTGGGCCCATGTTTTCACCGGCCAGTACGTAGCTTGTTTTTTTGGAGATTGAGCCGGTGTTTTTACCGCCATGTTGCTCAATCAGTTGTTTCAGTTCATCGCGCGAAAATTTCTGAAAAACCCCTGAAATGACGATGTTCAGTCCTTTCAGTTTATCACTCCGGTTTGCAGGCGGGGTTTCGCTCAGTTGGAACAGGATTCCCTGTTTTTCCAGGAAATCAATCATTTCGAGGTGGCCGGGATTTGCAAAATATTCGATAATGCTGTCGGCAATCCGTTCGCCGATTTCATCAATCTGAATGAGCTCTTCCTTTGTTTTTCCAATAAGGTTTTGAATGGAGTGGACCTCTTTTGCCAGCTTTTTGGCAACAGTTTCGCCCACAAAACGAATTCCCAAAGCATAGAGGACACGCTCAAAAGGGACCGATTTTGATTCATTCAGTCCGTCGAGAATGCGTTGTGCCGATTTTTCGCCCATGCGCTCAAGCACTTCCAGTTGCTCCTTTTTCAGCAGGTAGAGGTCGGCAACGTTTTTTACCAGCCCCTGGTTGTAGAGCAGTTCGATGGTCTCCTGTCCCAGTCCGTCAATGTTCATGGCCTTTCTGCCGACAAAATGTTCGATTTTCCCTTTGAGCTGCGGCGGGCACTTGTCTTCATTCGGACAGTAGTGTGCGGATTCCCCTTCGTTTCTTATGAGTGGCGTTCCGCATTCGGGACACTGTTCAATAAACGTTACGGGCTGTGTTCCCGGGACTCTTTTTGCAGTATCCACGCCGGTGATTTTCGGGATAATCTCCCCGCCTTTTTCCACAAAAACGGTGTCATGCAGGTGGAGATCAAGATTTTGGATAATATCGGCATTGTGCAGGGATGCCCGTTTTACAATTGTTCCGGCAATCTGCACCGGTTCGAGGTTGGCTACCGGCGTAACGGCGCCGGTGCGCCCCACCTGAAAGGAGACCGACTTCAGAATGGTGGCTGCGCTCTCGGCTTTGAATTTATAGGCGATTGCCCAGCGGGGCGATTTTGCCGTGAAGCCCAATTCTTCCTGCAAGGGAAGCGAATTTATCTTTATCACCACGCCATCGGTGGCTACGGGAATCCTGTGGCGCTCCGTATCCCATTTGCGAAGATAATCAATCACTTCATCAAGATTTCTACATAAATTCGTGGCATCGGAAATTTTGAATCCCCATTCCCGAGCTTTTTGCAGGTTTTCGTAATGGGTTTCTGCCGGCAGGTTTTCCCCCATGAGCGCATAGAAATAGGCATCTAACTTCCGCGATGCCACAATTGCCGGATTTTGCAACTTCAGTGTTCCTGCCGAGGCATTCCGCGGATTGGCAAAAAGAGGCTCGCCTGCTTCTTCCCGCTGTTGGTTCAGTTCTTCAAAAACGTGGAAAGGCATCACAATTTCACCGCGGATTTCAAAAACAGCAGGATAGCCGTTGCCGCGGAGGGTGAGCGGAATTGACCGGATGGTGCGCACATTGGCGGTAACATCATCGCCTTTTTCTCCGTCGCCGCGCGTTACGGCACGCGCCAGCCTTCCATTTTCATAGAGCAGACTGATGGACGAACCGTCGAATTTCAACTCACAGACATATTCGAAGTCCTGCCCGGCAAGTTTCCGGATGCGGTTGTCAAAATCGGCAATTTCACCTTCGGAATAGGCATTGCTGAGCGAAAGCATGGGATAACGATGCCGCACCTGCTCAAAAGTTTTGCTGATATCGCTGCCCACGCGTTGCGTGGGGGAATCCGGATCGGAAAACTCAGGAAACGCCGCTTCCAGCTTTTCCAACTCGCGTAGTTTCATGTCGAAATCATAATCGCTGATCTCGGGTTGTGCCAGCACATAGTACCTATAGTTGTGTTCCTCAATCTCTTTGCGCAGCCCGGCAATTAACCGGTAAGCTTCATTTTGCTCCATTCGTGATTTTTTATATTTTGTACGATGAAAATTCAGCTAAAAATAAGCAAGATTTTTTAAATTGGAAATGAGTACCGAGTACCGAGTACCGAGTACCGAGTACC
>CAZVAD010000036.1:0-1735 GCA_964624645.1 uncultured Mariniphaga sp. | reverse complement strand
CATAATAGGATAAGACAGGTTTAAATTTTTTATTTTCTATTTTTGCAACATGTCTTAATACTCGATACTCATTACTTAATACTTAAATACTCAATATTCAAATATGGCTTTTACACTTGAAATCGGAAAAAAGGCAGTTGACTTTAATCTGCCGGGCACGGATGGGAAAAATTATTCTCTTGACAGCTTCAGGGATTCAAAGTTTTTAGTGATTTTTTTCACCTGCAATCACTGTCCGTATGTTACCGGAAGCGATGAAACAACCAGACAGACGGTTGAAAAATTTAGTTCAAAAGGGGTGGCATTTGCCGGAATCAATTCCAACAGCGCAAATACCTATGCCGAAGATGATTTTGATCATATGGTCAGTCGCATGGAAGAGCACAAATTTCCGTGGAAATACCTGCGGGATGAATCACAGGAGGTTGCGTTTGCCTATGGTGCGCTGCGCACGCCACATTTTTATGTTTTCAATGAAAACCGGGAGCTGGCTTACACCGGGCGGGCGCTAGACAATCCGCGCGATACTTCAAAAATGACGGTGAATGACCTGGACCGTGTGCTTGATGAACTGACCTCCGGGAAACCGGTCTCTGTTCCGGTGACAAACCCTATTGGCTGCAATGTGAAATGGGAGGGGAAGGATAGAAAATGGATGCCGCCGGAAGCATGTGACTTGGTATGGTAATTTTTCCTGAATCTTTTTGTATGTTTGCTTATCAAAAATACATCAAACAAATTTTAAAATGAAAAAGATATTATTACTGTTCGTTGCGGTTGTTCTGACGGCAGCGTTTGCATTTGCCCAGCCTTCACCTATCGGTTTTTACGGAATGTGGACCATTGAAATTGAAGGCGGCGGGGTGGGCTGGCTGGAAGTGTATGATAACGATGGCGCACTTGATGCCAGTCTTCTGTGGCGGGGAGGAAGTGTTTTGCCCGTGCAGAGTATCTTTCTGCTTGACGACAACAATCTGATGGTCATGCGTGCCGGTGAAGCCATGCGGGAAGACAAGGACGGCAATGAGCGAAAAATGATTGTTCCGCACCTGTTTGAAGTCACCCGCAGCGGCGACCGCATTTCCGGAAAATCGGTGCAGCCGGCAAGAGACGGAATGCGGGCAAATGTGTCAAAATTCTATGGCTGGAAACTTCCCGATGTGCCGCCGGCGCCTGATTTGTCCCAGATCAGATACGGCAAACCCGTTCAGCTTTTCAACGGAAAGGACCTGTCCGGATGGAAGCTTACCAATCCGGCGCAGACCAACGGATTTCAGGTGATTGGCAGCGTGCTTGTCAACGATCCGGTGCGGCAGGAAGGCAGACGGGTTTCCTACGGAAACCTCCGAACGGAACAGGAATTTGAAGATTTCAACCTGACGCTTGAGGTGAACGTTCCGGAGGGAAGCAACAGCGGGGTTTACCTTCGGGGTATCTATGAAATTCAGGTGATGGATTCCTACGGAAAGGAGACAGACTCACACAACATGGGCGCCGTTTACAGCCGGATAAAACCAGCGGTTGCGGCCGAAAAACCTGCCGGAGAATGGCAAGCTCTGGACATCACTTTGTGTGAACGCCACATAACTGTGAAACTCAACGGAACAACCATTGTTGATAATCAGCCGGTTCACGGGCCTACGGGAGGTGCGCTGAGCGCCGACGTTCTGGCACCGGGACCGATTTACCTGCAGGGCGACCACGGAAAAGTCTCCTACCGGAATATGGTGCTGAG
>CAZVAD010000035.1:0-21803 GCA_964624645.1 uncultured Mariniphaga sp. | reverse complement strand
AAGAAGCTAAAGAAGCTGAAGAAACAGAGACTGAAGCTCCTGCAACGGAAGAGAAGCCCGCCGAAGGCGGAGAAGCAGCGGAAGAAAAAAGCGCCGAATCCTGATTCGTATTTTTTCACATGAAGATAAGGAACCATCTGCAACTGCTGCAGGTGGTTTTTTTATGCACAATCGCTATATTTGCAATCTATGGAAACGATACCAAAATCTGAATGCCGGCAAATTGGCACTATCCGGAAAACACACGGAGTGCATGGCAACCTGATCATAGAGCTTGAGTACGGATTTGAAGAAACACTTGAATTTACTGAACGTCTGTTTTTGGAAATTGATGGGCTGCTCGTTCCCTTTTTCATAGCCGGAAATGGAATTCAGTTTCATTCCGACAAGACGGCAATCCTCGCATTTGATTGGGTGGAGACCGAAGAATATGCCCGCCGGCTGGTTGGTTGCCCGGTTTATGTTTTCAACAGCGAAATTGTCAGTGAAACCGGAGAAGATGAAGGGATTCAATTTCTGAATTATCTCCTGCAGGATGCAGAAGGAAAGGATGTGGGTAGAGTTACGGCAGTGGACAACTATTCCGGGAATATTGTTCTTACGGTTGATGCCGGCGGAAAGGAAATCCTGACGCCGTTTCATGAAGAAATCCTCATTGAAAAGGACCGCCGCCAAAAAATAATCCGGCTCCGTCTGCCCGATGGATTGCTGGATTGACAATTCCGAAAACTGAAAGACAAAGGTCATTCAAGGGTTTGAATGGTAGTGGTTGGAAGAAAAATCAAAACCCTACGGGAATTTTTTTTATATAAATTAAATTCTATATTTTTCCGGAGTTTTTCATAAAACTGAGTGTCAGCACTTTTATAAAACAAAAACGAAAAACATATTTTGTATTAACTAAAATCATTTGTTATGAAGATGTTAAAGGAATTTAAGGAATTTGCAATGAAAGGCAATGTGCTTGATTTGGCTGTTGCCGTAATTATTGGTGGTGCATTTGGGCAAATTGTCACTTCATTTGTGAATGACGTGCTTATGCCGCCAATCGGCCTGTTGCTCGGAAACACCGATTTTAGCGAACTTCAGGTCATTTTGAAACATGGGAAAGAAGCTGTGATGCAGGGTGATGCAGTGGTTGCACCCGCAGTTGCAGAAGTGGCTGTCAGGTATGGTGCATTCATCAACACAGTGCTTGATTTTCTGATTGTCGCTTTTTCCATTTTCATGGTAATCAGAGCATTTAATAAACTGAAAAAGAAGCAGGAAGAAGCTCCGGCTGCTCCGCCGGCACCATCAGCTGAAGAAACTTTGCTGACTGAAATCAGAGATCTTCTGAAGGAAAAGAAGTAAGAAAATCTGTTATTTCCTGAGGATATCAATCCGGCCGTCCGGCCATAGTTTTATTATGGATGAAGGCCGTGCCGGATTGGTGTCATCCTGCCGGTAGTTTACAATATAATCCACCCGGCTTTTTATCTCTTCCGAAATTTCATCAAAAATTGCAGGTGATTTTTGTCTGCTGATATTTGCAGAAGTGGAAACTATGGGTCTGCGAAACTGCTGCAGTAATTTTGTAGTAAATTCCTCTTTGGTAAAGCGGATTCCTATGCTGCCGTCTTCACTTAGGAGATTGTCTGCCAGACTTTTTGCTCCGGGAAAAATAATGGTCAGCGGGGTGGAACTCAGCTCGGCAAGATCCCATGCAATTTCGGGCACTTCATTCACATAGCGGTTGAGCAGTGCCGGATTTTCCATTAAAACGAGCATGCTTTGGGTGTCATTCCTCTGCTTTATCCGGTAAATTCGTTGAACCGCTTCGCGGTTTGTGGCATCACAGCCAATCCCCCAAATGGTGTCGGTGGGGTAAAGAATGACGCCCCCTTTTTTTAAAACTTCCGTGGCTTTTTTAATATCGTTACGCATTTCAGGCATTCAGGATTTCTTTATACAATGACATGAGTTGGCGGGCGTAAATTTCCGGTTGAAATTGTTCTGCCCGTTTTTTTCCTTTTTGAATCAGTGCATTCCGTAACTCCCGGTTTTCTGTCAATGTTTTCAGTTTTTCACCAATATCTTCCGCCTGTGCCGGATTGCACAAAAGAGCAGCATCGCCGGCGGTTTCAGGCAAAACCGAAACCGCTGAAGTGAGTACCGCGCATTCACTGGCCATGGCTTCAATGACCGGAAGGCCAAATCCTTCGGAAACAGAGATGTAAACTGAAAGGAGAGCGCTTTGATAAAGTGCGGCCAATTCTTCTTCCGGCAAACCGGAAAGGAAAATCACCTGCTCCGTCATTTTATGTTCTTCAATAAACAGCCTCATTTTTTTAAAATAGGATGCGTTTTGTCCGCCCACAAAAACAGTCTGTGTCTTGATTTTTTGTGCATGGAGCGCCTGCAGTATGGCCAGCTGGTTTTTCCGCGGCTCAAGCGTACCGACCGACAATATGAAATTCTCCGGGAGACCGTATTTTTCCCGGACTTCCCCGCTATTTTGCTTTTCGTAAAAAACAGAGGAAACCGGCTGATAAATCACCGCTATTTTTTCGGCGGAAATCTTCAGGAAGGTTTCAATATCGTTTTTGGTCTGCCTGCTGATGGCAATGATTTTATCGGCGGCACGGCAGGCATATTTTGCTTTTTCAGCATAGATTTTTCGGTCAATGGTGTTATAAAACTCCGGATAGCGCATAAAAATCAGATCGTGAATGGTAACCACAGACGGGATTTTACTTCTATGGATTCCTTGAGGCAGTTCGTTGCTTAATCCGTGAAAAAGCTCCACGTCGTGGCGCTTCAGCCGGGGGGCAAGAAAAAAGCTCCGCCAGAGAAGATTAAACTTCTTTGTTACTGAAGATTTTGGAGAGAACACCTGAAATTCAGAATGATTTTTGAAAAATTTGTCTGTAATTTTTGGGGTGAAAAGCAGATACCTGTTTTCAGGAAAAAATTTCCGGAGCGCATTCAGGGTGTTCCGGCTGTAATTGCCAAGCCCGGAGGCGTTGAGAAATGCCCGTTTTGCATCGAATCCGATTTTCATCGTTTGTTTCATTGTCCGAATTTACAGAAAATCAGGCAAAACCTCAATCAGACTTCAAAATCTTTCAACCCTTCAAAATCGAGTGTGGCAAAATAGTCTTCCACGGTTTCTGCCCGGCGGATTTGTACCACCTCCCCGTTTTCGCGAAGAAGCAGTTCTGCCGATTTCAATTTGCCGTTGTAGTTGAACCCCATCGCATGTCCGTGGGCGCCGGCATCGTGAATGACAACGGTGTCGCCCGGAACCATTTCAGGCAACATGCGATCTACAGCAAACTTGTCGTTATTTTCACACAATGAGCCGGTTACGTCATACTTCCGGTGGTGTGGTTTGCTTTCCTTTCCCAAAACCGTCAGGTGGTGGTAGGCGCCATACATTCCCGGGCGCATCAGGTTTGCCATGCTGGCATCCAGTCCCACAAACTGCTTGTAAGTGTCTTTAATGTGCAACACTTTGGCCACCAGATAGCCGTAGGGGCCGGTTATTGCCCTGCCCAATTCGAAAAATATTTTCAGCGGCGCCAGTCTGTTTTTTTCAATTATTTCTGAATATACCTTTTTAATACCGGCGCTGACAAACTCCAGATCCACCGCTTTTTCACCGGGCCTGTAGGGAATACCGACACCGCCGCCAAGATTGGCAAAACTGATTTTTACGCCGGTTTTTTCATACACTTCAACAATCAGGCTGAAAAGGACTTCGGCAGTTTCAATGAAGTATCCGGGGTCAAGCTCGTTGGAAGCCACCATGGTATGAATTCCGAAATGTTTCACCCCTTTGTTTTTCAGAATGCGGTAACCTTCGATGATTTGCTCCCGTGTGAATCCGTATTTAGCCTCTTCCGGGTGTCCGATAATCAGGTTGCCCTGTTTCAAATTTCCCGGATTGTAGCGCATACAAATGGTATCAGGTAACCCGGCATGTTGTTCAAGGTATTCAATGTGGGAAATATCGTCGAGATTGATGATGGCGCCCAGTTTTTTGGCAGCGCGGAATTCTGAAGCGGGCGTATCGTTGGAAGTGAGCATAATCTCCTTCCCGCTCATGCCAACCCGTGCAGCCAGCTCCAGTTCGGCTTCCGAGCTGCAGTCAATGCCAAAGCCTTCCTCCCTTAAAATCTTCATAATGTAGGGATTCGGAGTGGCTTTTATGGCAAAATATTCTTTGAACCCTTCGTTCCATGCAAAGGCTTTTTTAAACCTGCGGGCATTTTCGCGGATGGCCTTTTCGTCATAAATATGAAAAGGTGTCGGAAATTTCTCAATGATTCCTTCGATGAATTCTTTTGAAAAAGGAATTGATTTATCAGTCATATCTATCTGAATTCTTTTCGTTTGATGCAAATGTACAATTTGAACAGATTTTGTGGAATTATTCCAAATAATCAGGGAGTTTATTTATCGGAGAATTAATGAATTTGCGGCATTTATGACAGTTCAGCCACCAGTTCGCGGCTGAGTGTTCCGCTTGCAATTTCGCTCACTTCGCCGGTCATGCGGATATCCCATTTTTCGTCAATTTCGATTTTCAGCTCTCCGCCGGGCATTTTCACTGTCAGAGCTTTTTGGGTAAGTCCTTTTTTGACAACAATTGCTGCCGCTGCACAGGATGAACTGCCCGAAGCCAGCGTCCAGCCGGCGCCGCGTTCCCAGATCATCATTTCCACCTCGGTGGGTGAAATCACACGGACAAACTGCACATTGATGCGGTTTGGGAAAACGGGATGGTTTTCAATCTGATGCCCGAAAGTTTTCACTTCCTGCTCATCAAGTTTGTCGGTCAGGATAACGCAATGCGGGTTTCCCACCGAAACGCAATTCATCACATAGTCGCGGTGTTCAAGCTGAAGCACTTCGTCAATACATTCCTCACTTTCAATATTTACCGGAATTTCTGCTGACTTGAAAACCGCTTTGCCCATGTCCACTTTCACGGTCTTTGCCTTGCCGTTCTTCTCGCGGATGATTTCAGCCTGAACCAGGCCGCCGGGAGTTTCAATGGTGAATTTCCGGGATTGGGAAAACTGATAGTCGAAAAGATATTTGGCAAAAATCCGCAGTCCGTTTCCGCTTTTTTCTGCTTCTGACCCGTCGGGATTCAAAATCCGCAGTCCGAAATTGGCTTTGGGGGAGGGAACTTTCAGTAAAATTCCGTCGGAACCAATCCCAAAATGGACATCACAAATTTTGCGGATGGCGCTTTCGGTAAGCTCAAAACTGATTTCATCCTGATTCAAAACAATATAATCATTCCCGAGTCCATGGGATTTTACAAATGAATTTTGCATAACAACTGTATTAATTTTACAAAAGTATTAAACATCGGCCAATTTCTCAGAACAGGCGGCGACAATTCCTGCCCGCATCATTTTATTCTTAATTTTGTGAAAGTTACACAAATGCGGCTGAAAACTGCCAACAGGGTAACTGAATGAGAATTTTTTAACGATAAATGCTTAACGCTTAAAAATTAAAGGAATATATGGCTAAAATTAATGAAAATTACCTCAAGCTTCAGGCAGGGTATCTCTTTCCGGAAATCGGGAGAAGGGTGAATGCTTTCATGGCTGAACATCCCGATAAAAAGGTAATCCGCATGGGAATCGGCGATGTTACCCAACCGCTTGTGCCAAGCGTAACAAAAGCTTTCCACGAAGGGGTGGAAGAGATGGCAAATGCCGGAACATTCCGGGGATACGGGCCTGAGCAGGGATATGCCTTTTTGAGGGAAGCCATTGCCAAAAACGATTATCAGGCGCATGGGATTGATATTCCGGCAGATGATATTTTCATTTCTGACGGGTCAAAATGTGACACAGGAAACATTCAGGAAATATTCGGGCATGACAATAAAGTCGGGATTTGCGATCCGGTTTATCCGGTATATGCCGACACTACCGTCATGTCGGGCAAAACCGATGGTTTTGATTCGGGATATTACAAAGGCATTATTTATATGCCCTGCACAAAGGAGAACGGGTTCATCCCCGATTTTCCGGCAGAAACCCCTGATTTGATTTTTCTTTGCTTCCCCAACAACCCGACCGGTGCGGTGGCAACCCGGGCGGAACTGAAAAAATGGGTGGATTATGCACGCAAAAACAAAAGCATCATATTGTACGATGCAGCATATGAGGCATTTATAACCGAAGAGAATATTCCACATTCCATCTATGAAATTGAAGGCGCCAAGGAGGTGGCCATTGAATTCCGCAGTTTTTCAAAAACTGCCGGATTCACCGGAACGCGCTGTGCTTTCACCGTGGTTCCGCAGGAGCTACAGGCGTATGACTCATCCGGCAAGGCCCATCCGGTGAAACCGCTTTGGAACCGCAGGCAAACAACCAAGTTCAACGGAGTTTCCTATCCCGTGCAAAAAGCGGCGGCAGCCATTTATACTCCCGAAGGGAAAAAGGAGGTAGCCGAAGTGATTGCCTACTATCTTGAAAATGCCCGTATTATGAAAGAGAGCCTTTCCGCGCAGGGATATGAAGTTTTTGGCGGGGTGAACGCGCCCTATGTGTGGGTGAAAACCAAAAACGGCATGAGCTCCTGGGAATTTTTTGATAAAGTGCTGAATGAAGCCAATGTGGTGGGTACGCCCGGCTCGGGATTCGGTCCCGCCGGTGAAGGTTATTTCCGTTTTTCGGCTTTTGCCGGCCGCGAAAGCACCATAGAAGCAATGGAGAGGGTAAAAAAACTGAAATAGTAGTTTTTCTTATCGTGCAGGCCCGCAGTTTGAGACGGACAGTCATCTGGTGAAATTACTGGTATAGATAGTCATTCATCGGATGATTTGTTCAGATAGCTTAGAATCAGCGAGCTGAGGTTTTCGGAAGAACAGACCGGTATCAAAACAGCTTGCCGGGATTGTTCAAAGCAGAGGACTCACCAGATGTGCAAGCGATTCCCGCACTTTATGATGCCATTTTCGCTGCCCCCACGCTGGCATTCGCACCTCCATGCTTTTTTGCAGATCGGCTTTGAACTTTCTTTCCAGTTGGGTGGCAAACGCTTCACCATAAATAAAGGCATTCACTTCAAAATTGGTTTCCAGGCTGCGAAAATCAAAATTACTTGTTCCCACGCTGGAGAGCACATTGTCCGCAACGATGTATTTGCTGTGAACGAACCCTGCCTGGTATAAATAAACTCTCACGCCTGCTTCCAGTAATTCCTCCACATAAGAGAAAGAACTCCATTTCGGAATTCTGGAATCTGACTTTTTCGGAATCAGAATACGGACATCCACATTGCGCATTGCTGCCGTTTTTAGCGCATAAACCATTTCTCTGGGTGGCATCAGGTAGGGGGTAACAATATAAACTTTGTTTTTTGCGCCCGAAATAATGGAAAAAAATGCCTGCCCGATACTGTCCCAGTCAGAATCCGGCCCACTGGATGAAATCTGCACCGGAATACCCGGTCTTGCCGGAAGGATTGGAAAATAGCGATCCCCGGTAAGGTTCTCATGGATAACGATATACCAGTCAGCGGAAAATACAATTTGCAGGCACTTCACGGCATCGCCTTCAATCCGGAGGTGCGTATCCCTCCACGGGCCAATTTTTTTGATGCCTTCCAGATAGCGGTCAGCAAAGTTGATTCCGCCCAAAAAGCCGATTTTCCCATCAACAACCACAATCTTTCTGTGATTCCGGTAGTTCACCCGCGAAGTCAACCGCGGAAAACGTACTTCCATAAACGGATAGATTTCCACGCCGTTTGTGCGGAGTTCACGCATGAATTTCTTACTGAGGCTCCAACTGCCCACATCGTCAATGATGACGCGCACTTCCACGCCCTCCTGACTTTTCTTGATAAGCAGTTCTTTCAGCCGGTTTCCGATTTTATCCTCTTCAATGATATAATATTCCAGATGAATGTGGTGCTTTGCATTTTCAATAGCCTTAAAAATGGAACGGAAAGTTTCTTCGCCGTCATTCAGAATTTTCAGACGGTTGCCTGAAGTAAGCAAAGCGCTTGAGTTTTTAAGCAAAAGCCTGATAATGCTCTCTTTTTCCCTGATTGCGGGCGGGAGATTCTGAAAAACATGCTCAAATTGGCGCAATTGGGTAATGGACAGTTTCCGGTACTGGTTCAGGCTTTTTATGCCTTTGCGTGAAAAAAGCTTTTTTTTGCGGTATTCCTGCCCGAATAGAAGATAAAAAATCACACCAAAAACCGGAAGGAGAACCAAAGCCAGCACCCAGGCAGCAGTTTTGAAAGGGGAACGTTTTTCCAAAATAATCATGATGGCCACCGGAATTGCCGTAACCAGAAAGATTAATGAAAAAATAGTCCAAAAATCAAAACCCGGAAGCATAAGAATTTTGTTTTATCGTGTTAAATTACATAAAAAATCAGGTTAAAAACAATTTTGGGATTAATTTCGTATAAAAAGTAAATTGGCAGCAAAACTTATCGGGGGAAATCTTATTTGTTTTTTGGCTTAGTTGCCATAAAAGAACTGTTTGTGAGTAAAAATGAAATATTCACAAATATTTGGGTTTACGAAATGCCGAGAAGGCAGATATAAATTTACATCCGTAAGGAAGTAATATTAAAGAAATTAACGAAGCTTTAAGAATAGTTTCAAAATTAGAATATTTATTTAAAAGTGAAGAAAGGGATGAAGGGAAATAATATCATAATTTATAATAGTGCAGATGGTAAAGCCTCGGTCTCACTTTTTGTGCGGGATGGTTCGGTTTGGCTCAACCAACAGCAACTTGCAGAACTTTTTGGCACCTCTGTTTCCAATATTAGTATGCATGTATCTAATATATTGCATGATAGTGAATTAGATGCAGAGTCAGTTGTTAAGGATTCCTTAACAACTGCTTCAGATGGCAAAAATTATAAGGTGACTTTTTATAGTTTAGATATGATTTTAGCTATCGAATTCAGAGAGTCCTCGAAAATAAGATTAAAAGCAATAAGCAGGATGATATTTGAAAATAAAGAATGGCGTTTCTTAAAAAAGATGTATTAAATACAGTTTTAAAATTGCGAGTAAACATATCATTGTAAAAAAATTATGAAACAGATATTTTATTTTTTCACAGCTATTTTATTGATAATCGCCTGCTCAACGCAAAAGGGAATTGTGCAGATTGAGCCCAATAAACAGGAAGTTGAACAGGTGGATTCCACTGAATATGAGCTGATTGTTTTTGATGCCAGATTTGAGTCATGGTATGCACTACAGAATTCACCCGCTAAATACCGCTCTCAGTCGTATTATGAAAACTGGAACCGGCAGTATGTTTCGGCGTGGAACTACAATGCCATCCAACCCGGGAAAAGATCGTTTTTTGAGCCGATAGTAGGCTATGAACCTCACGTAGATTACGGCTTTGAATTAAATCATAAACTGTTTTACTATTTCCTGTATGTTGAGCGGGTCTTGAAGATTGAAATCATGCCCAACGGGCCCCGGAGCATTGTTTTTTAAGGCTGATTCCTGAAAATAAAGAGCCGGTCAGCGTCCAACGGTTCATACCCGGTTTGAATTCCCTGAACTTGCGGCGCTTCAACGCCTCTGAAAAAGAATTTGTTTCCGGTAAAAATATGGGCTTCATCCCAGTATCCGCCGGTTATGAAGCTTTCCAAAAGTTGCTTTCCGCCTTCCACAATGAGCGAAAGAATTTTCCGGTTATACAATTCCGAAAGGATTTGCGGAACAATATCCTTTGAAAAATTAAGAGCAACCCATTCGGTCAGATTATCTTTTTCGGTTTTAAACGCATTGAAAATCAGCGTTTTTTGCGTTTTGTCAAAGAAATTCAGATTTTCAGGCAATTTCAGTTTTTTATCAATTACTATTCTCAAAGGCTGTTCACCTGCCCAGTTTCTTACGGAAAGCGCCGGATTATCTTTCAGCGCGGTATTGGTTCCCACAAGGATTGCATCCTCTTCCGCGCGGATTTTATGCACCAGTCGCAATGCCAGTTCGCCGGTTATCCAGGTAGGTTCGCCATAATTTTGAACTTCCCGTTTTATATCAATAAATCCGTCAGCCGTTTGCGCCCATTTCAAAATGACATAGGGCCTTTTCTTCTCATGGAATGTAAAAAAACGCTTGTTCAGCTCGCTGCACTCCTGTCCGAGCACGCCGGATTCAACTTCAATCCCGGCCTTTTTTAATTTTCGGATGCCCTTGCCCGCTACTTCGGGCGACGGGTCGGCAGCGCCGACGACAACCCGCGGAATCCGGTTTGTAATAATCAGGTCGGCACATGGCGGCGTGCGTCCGTGGTGAGCACACGGCTCCAGCGATACGTAAAGCGTACTTTCTTTCAGAAGCGCTGGGTCTGCAACTGATTTCACCGCATTCACCTCAGCATGGGCGCCGCCATATTTTCCGTGAAAACCTTCGCCGATTATTTTTCCCTTATGAACAATGACACAACCCACCATCGGATTGGGGGATACACTGCCGGCGCCAAGGCGCGCCAACTCAATACACCGCTGCATATATTTTTTTTCAATCTCCATTGCAAGGGAAAAAGTATCTTTACACGGTCAAAAATAGCATAATGAAGGCGACTATTCAATATATCAGACAAGAATTAAGCGGTTTGTATCCTGAAAATGAGATAAAGTCATTTGTGCGATTAATCCTCGAACACACCTGCGGAATGGATTATACTGCAATGATTCTCAAAAAGGACGAAATTTTAGATTCACAGTCTGTTAAGCTTATTGCTGAAATTGTTCAACGGCTAAAAAAAATGGAGCCGGTGCAGTATATTCTGGGAGAAACCGGATTTCTGGATTTAAAACTGAAAGTTACACCGTCAGTGCTGATCCCGCGTCCGGAAACTGAAGAGCTGGTTTTGTGGATTGCGGAGTCCGGACTTCCCCGCTCATTTTCTTTGCTTGATATTGGTACCGGCAGCGGGTGCATTGCACTGGTATTGAAAAGACAATTCCCTGATGCAGTGATTTCTGCACTGGATTTTTCGGAGGAAATACTTGAAACAGCAAAAGAAAATGCGGCAATGAATAATTTGCAGGTCATTTTTTTTCAGGCGGATATTTTAAAATGGGAAGATTATGTTTGGGGAAATTTTGATGTGATTGTGAGCAATCCTCCTTATGTGAGGGAGTCCGAAAAAGCTGAAATGCAGCCCAATGTGCTCAATTATGAACCTGCAAAAGCGCTGTTTGTCCCCGATTCCGACCCATTGCTGTTCTACCGCCGGATTGCAGGTTTTGCTCAACGCCAGCTGAATGAAAATGGCTTGATTTTTTTCGAAATCAATGAAAACTTAGCCGATGAAACGGTGGAGTTGCTGGAAAATTCAAGTTTTTGTGAAGTTGAACTGAAAAAGGATTTATCAGGGAAACAGCGGATGGTGCGTTGCCGCAAATGATTTTTTCCCCGAAACATCTGAATTTCTCAAAAACTTTCTCAATTTTACATCACAGAAAAACGAAAACGTGAGAAAACTGATAAAATTCATTTTGGTATGTTTTAATTTGCTGGCGGCATTGTCGTTGGTAATTGCCTATATGTCAGGATATTTTTCTCCTGAGAAAATGTGGATTTTTTCTTTTTTCGGGTTAGCTTATCCGTTTATTCTGTTGGCAAATGTGCTATTTTTAATTTTCTGGTTAATCTTTAAGCCGCGATATGCTTTGATTTCACTCATCACAATTCTGGCAGGATGGAATTTTGTTTCAAGATATTATCAGCTGAAAGGAAAATCAACAGAAGAGGAAGGGATTAAAATTTTGTCCTACAATGTTCATCATTTCAGGGGAACAGGAAAACTTTCGGAAAAGGAGACTGCGGTTGAGATTTCCAATTTTTTGAAAGAGCAAAAGCCGGATATCGTTTGTCTTCAGGAAGTCAGGTTAAGGAAAAATACCATTTTTAACCTGCCCAAGACTGTTGAAGAGTTTGATTTTATCAATCATTATCAGTATGCCCGTTCCAGCAGCACTTTCGGCTCGGTAACCCTTTCGCGCTATCCCATTGTGAATATGCGTGAAATTCGTTTTGAAAATTCGCGAAACATCACGATTTACACCGACTTGCTGATTGGCACCGACACCGTCCGCGTTTTCAATGTTCACCTGCATTCCTACGGGATTGATCCGGCGGATTATCCGATAATCGACACGGGTGTTTCCACAGAAGAAGACCTGAAAGAGGCCAGAGAGCTGGGTTCAAAGCTTAAAAAAGGATTTTTGATGCGCTCGGGGCAGGTGGAAATCATCAGAAAAACCATTGAGGAAACATCTTATCCTGTGATTGTTTGCGGCGACCTGAACGAAGTTCCGGCATCGTTTGCCTATCAGCAACTCAAAAAAGGGCTGAAAGACGCCTTTGTTTGTTCCGGCAAAGGAACAGGGCAGACTTATGAAAACAAACTGCCCCCCTTGCGCATCGACTATATTTTTCACAGCCCCTTTTTCGCATCTTTTGATTTTATCACCCATGATTTCAAACATTCCGATCATCTGCCCGTCTCAACAAAGCTGGTGAAAAAGTGACACGATGCTTTTTTGCCGGATTATTCCATTTTGGAATCAAGTATTCCGCAAACAAATACTGCAATAATTGAGTCACCACAAATGATTTTCCGGTTTGCCCTGAAAAATACCGAAAGCTTTCAATTACTTTCTTTTTGTGTTACAATTTAGCTTTCTGAATACAAAAATTGTAACTTTGTGTTTTTATAAATGTTGAAAAGCAAATCATTCACACTCACAGTTTAAAATAAAAATCATGTTAAGTATTGCAGAACGGCACAAGTATATTTTGAGCATGCTCCGAAAAAACGGATTTGTAAGGGTAACTGAACTGGCAAAAGAGCTGGACGTAACGCCCGTAACCATCAGGAAAGACCTGAAAAACCTGGAGAGCAAAAAGTTACTGTATCGCACGCATGGCAGTGCAAGCCCGGTTAATCCCTACACCTCCGATATTGATATTCAGGAAAAGGAAAAACTGAAAACCGACGAAAAGAGAAAAATTGCTCTTGCTGCCTGCAAACTGCTTGAAGACAACGATACGATTATTCTTGCTGCCGGCTCCACCGTGCATGCGTTTGCTCAGGAACTGAAAACAACTTCGGCATTGACGGTTGTGAGCTCCTCCCTGAAAACTTCAATGACGCTCAATTCAAAAGAAAATATTGAAGTGATTCAGTTTGGCGGCGTGATCCGCAAAAGTTCCTCATCGGCAGTGGGTGATTTTGCTCAAAAGATGCTCAATGATATAACCTGCTCGAAATTATTTATTGGCGTTGACGGCGTTGACGTGGAATACGGGGTAACCAATTCAAATATCGAAGAAGCCAACCTGAATAAGAAGATGATGGAAGCTGCGCACCGGATTGTTGTGCTGACCGATTCAACAAAATTCGGGCGCCGTGGCTTTGGCCGGATATGCAACCTGGATCAGATTGATGTAATCATTACAGACGCCGGTATTTCCGACAAGATTGCTGCCGAAATTGAAGAGCTTGGCATTGAGTTGATTATAGTGTGAATCGCCATGTCTGGAATCGCTTGTTTCCCTGAAATAAAAGAATCAGCATTTCATATTTTTCAGGGATAATTCCGGTTATTTTTCGGATACATTGATTCGTTTTCCCATTTCTGTAAAAATTGATACAAAATGCAAATTCAGATACTCCATTTGCTTGACGGAGCAAAAAATGCCAAAGGCCTGACTGTTGTCATTGATGTTTTCCGGGCTTTTTCCACGGCTTGCTATGCTTTTGATTCAGGTGTGGCCAGAATTATTCCGGTGGCATCCATTGAAACGGCTTACCGTTTGAAAAAGCAAAATCCCGGATTTATTCTTGTAGGTGAACGCGAGGAAAAAAAACCGCCCGGGTTCGATTTTGGGAATTCTCCCGCTCTGTTGCTTCGTGCCGGTGATTTATCCGGTAAAACCCTGATTCATACGACAAGCTCGGGCACTCAGGGAATTGAAGCGGCTGTTCACGCATCCGAAATCATTACCGGAAGTTTTGTAAATGCCGGCGCCATTGTCAGCTACATCAAAAAGCAAAATCCTGAACTGGTATCGCTGGTCTGCATGGGTTATGCGTGCGAATATCCTGCCGATGAGGATACGCTTTGCGCAGAATACCTGAAAAATGAGTTAACCGGTGTTTCTTCTGATTTTTCTGCAATGGTAAAAACCATTCGTGAAGGCACCGGAAGCCGTTTTTTTGATCCCGGGAAACAGGAATGGTCGCCAAAAGATGATTTTGACCTATGCCTGAACCTGAATCGTTTTAATTTTGTACTCAAATATAACAAAGGCAGTGATTTTAATTTTTTGTCCAAAACCGATACTGTCTGATCCTTCAGAAAAGATATGATGACCATGGAAAAATACGATTTTGATGAAATTATTCCCCGTGAAGGGACCAACTGCATGAAATACGATGCACGTGAGCGGTTTTTTCAGACAAACGATGTGCTGCCGTTATGGGTTGCCGACACCGATTTTAAAACTCCGCCATTCATTGTAAATGCCATCAGGGAAAGAGTCAGTCACGAAATTTATGGCTACACATTCAGGCCGGATTCCTATTTTGAAGCAATCATCGGCTGGATGAAACGCCGGCACAACTGGGATGTTAAAAAAGAGTGGATTTCGTTCAGTCCCGGAGTGGTTGCCGGATTGACAATAGCCGTGGAAACATTTTCCAATCCTGGCGACGGTATAATTGTTCAGCCACCGGTTTACTTTCCGTTTTTTGAAACAGTAACCGGCACCGGGCGGAAATTGATTGAAAATCCGCTGAAAATTGAAAACGGACGTTACACCTTTGATATTGATGACTTAAAATCGAAAATTACTGAAAACACAAAGCTTTTATTGCTTTGCAATCCGCAAAATCCGGGAGGAACGGTATGGAACCGGGAGGAGTTGGAAAGCCTGTGGCGTGTTTGTCGCGAACACGGAATTGTGGTTATTTCAGATGAAATTCATTCGGATTTGATTTATAAAGGGCACAGGCACATTCCTTTTGCAACCCTTTCCGAAGAAGCAGAAAAAAACTCGGTGATTTTCATGGCGCCCAGCAAAACGTTCAATGTTGCCGGACTGGCCTCTTCCGTGGTTTTTATTTCCGACAGGAAAAAAAGAGCGGAATACGAAAGGGCATTGCAGATCGGGCATTACGGGATGGGAAATATTTTTGGCTCGGTGGCGCTTGAGGCCGCATATGCTCACGGCGACAACTGGCTCAATCAATTGATGGATTATTTGTGGGATAATTACTGTCTTCTTGAAGAGTTTTTTGAGAAAAATCTTCCCCGCATCCGGGTGATGAAACCGGAAGCCACCTATCTGATCTGGCTCGATTTCAACGATTACGGGATGAATGACAAGGAGTTGTCGGAATTTGTGGTGAAAAAAGCGAGAGTCGGGCTGAACAACGGCGACCGCTTCGGCGCCGGCGGCAGCGGCTGGCTGAGGTTGAATACCGGCTGTCCGCGAAGCGTTTTAAAGGAAGGCCTGGAAAGGCTTGGAGAAGCATTCAGCAGCCTGAACGGCTGAAAAACAGGCAAATACTGTCAGGCATCAAAGTTTGCATGAATCCAGCGCACAGCTTTATTCACATCCTGTTTTTTCATGCAATTAAAATGTTTTTGAGGACATTCATCGAAGCCTATCGCAGAACACGGACGGCAGTCCAGGCCGGTCACTTCCATGATTTGCGATGCCGGGTCGGCTTTGTAGGGGGTCATTCCAAATTCAGGCACGGTATTTCCCCAAAATGAAAGAATCTTCTTTTGAAATGCGGCAGCAATGTGCATCAGTCCGGTGTCGTTTGTGAGCACCAGTCTGGCATCGCGCACCAGCCCGGCAGACTGGTACAGGCTGCATTTTCCCGTTAGGTTGATCACATGTTCTCCGCATTGTGCCTGAATTTCTTCTCCTGCGAATTCTTCTTCTTTTCCCCCAAGCAAAACAACCGGATAGGAAATCTGCCGGCAGATTTCCACCACTTTTTCAACCGGCAATTTTTTTGTGTTCCAGGTTCCTCCAATCACAAATGCAATGAATCCGCCGGCAAAAACTGCCGGCAAAATAGCAGGTGAATAATTTTCTTTCTCGGGAATGAAAAAATCAAGTCCCTTTTCGTCGTTTTTTATATTGAACTTCCGTAGAGCACCAAAATAACGGTCAATAGTATGGAGATGGGGTAGGCGGTTGATTTTGAGCTTAATCAAAAGAAACTTTCCGAACACCAGCTTTCTAATACTAAAAGAGCGGATGTTCAAAAATAAAGACCGGATCAGAATGCTCCGAAAATTTTTGTGCAGATCAATGATATAATCAAACTTTTCCTTCCGGAGCTGCCGGATCAGCTCCCGCATATTGTCCGAATAGAGATGGACTTTGCTGATATAAGGATTGGGCAAAAGCAGTTGTGCATATTGCGCTTTGGTTACAAAATGGATTTCTGCATCTTTATATTGTAATTTCAGGCAACGCACCACCGGCGAAGTCAGGACAATATCGCCGATGGAACTTAATCGTATGACCAAGATTTTGGTTTTCAAATCAAATCCAGTAAAACAATGATTTTATCCGTTTTATTTTCAACAATTCCACCTTCTATATTCCATGTCAGTTTTTCATTGTTTTGATCAATAACACGGATTTCACCCTTTTCAAGGGTTGAAACAATTGGCGCATGGCCTCTCAGGATCTCGAATGAGCCTTTGCTTCCGGGAAGCCTGATGCGCTCAATTTCGCCCTCGAAGATTTTTTTTTCGGGTGTGATGATTTCAAGGTACATAATAACGGTTTTATTTATTCTCCAGCAGGCGTTCCCCTTTTTCAATGGCCTCTTCAATGGTGCCCACCAGATTGAAAGCATTTTCAGGATACTTATCCACTTCGCCGTTAAGTATCATGTTGAATCCTTTGATTGTGTCTTCAATGGAGACCAGTTTCCCCTCAATGCCGGTAAACTGGGATGCCACATAGAACGGTTGCGACAGGAACCGCTGTGCGCGGCGTGCGCGGTGCACCACGAGCTTATCTTCTTCTGAAAGCTCATCCATTCCCAGAATGGCGATAATATCCTGAAGTTCCTTGTAGCGTTGCAGCAGGTAAATTACGTTTTGTGCGCAATTGTAGTGCTCTTCGCCCACAATATCGGGTGTCAGAATCCGTGAAGTGGATTCCAGCGGGTCCACTGCCGGATAAATACCAAGCTCCACGATTTTCCGGCTGAGCACGGTGGTGGCGTCAAGGTGGGCAAAAGTAGTTGCGGGAGCGGGGTCAGTAAGGTCGTCGGCGGGGACATATACCGCCTGCACCGAGGTGATTGAACCGTTTTTGGTGGAGGTGATCCGCTCCTGCATGATTCCCATTTCGGTGGCCAGAGTAGGCTGGTAGCCCACCGCCGAAGGCATTCTGCCCAAAAGTGCAGAAACTTCGGAGCCGGCCTGGGTAAACCGGAAAACATTATCAATAAAAAATAGAATATCGCGTCCCTGGCCTGAGTCGAAGCTGCTGTCGCGCAGGCTTTCTGCAATTGCCAGCCCTGAAAGGGCAACCCGCGCACGAGCGCCGGGCGGTTCGTTCATCTGACCGAAAACCATGGCCAGTTTTGACTTTTTCACCCTTTCCGTATCCACTTTGGAAAGGTCCCAGCTTCCCTGTTCCATGGATTTCAAAAACGCATCGCCATAGTCCACAATTTTGGCCTCAATCATCTCCCGAAGCAGGTCATTTCCTTCGCGTGTTCTTTCGCCAACACCGGCAAAAACTGACAGGCCGCTGTGAGCCAGTGCAATATTGTTGATCAGCTCCTGGATGAGCACCGTTTTCCCGACTCCGGCACCGCCAAACAAGCCAATCTTTCCCCCTTTGGCATAAGGTTCAATCAGGTCAATGACCTTGATGCCGGTGTATAATACTTCTGTTTCTGTTCGCAAATCCTTATATTTCGGCGGGTCATTATGAATTCTGAATCCGTCTTTTGGAAGCGGCTCCAGGCCATCAATGGAATCGCCGGTTACGTTCAGCAAGCGCCCGAGCGCCTCTTCCCCCCGGGGCATGATAATCGGTTTTCCCGTGGGAATCACTTCCATGCCACGTTTCAGTCCATCGGTTGAGTCCATCGCAATGCAGCGGATTGTGTTTTCCCCGATGTGCTGCTGGCACTCAATGACCAGGCCTTCTTTACCTTCACGAACAATTTCAAGTGCATCATAAATAGCAGGTAAATCCTCTCCCTCCCTGTCAAAACTGACATCGACCACCGGGCCGATTACCTGAATAATTCTTCCAATGCTTTGCTTCATCTTTTTTTAATTTGAAAAACGTCAAAAGTTACCGTTTTTTTCTATGATAAAATAACCGTCCAAATTTATTTTAAAAATTCTGAAAACACAAAAATCTAACCTATACCTTATATAATAGGCAATTATATGATGAAGTAATCAGTTTTGATGCACTTTAGAAAATAGGATTGAAGATTTTAATCACAAAGCGCACTACGTTTTCCACAAAGTGCACAAAGTTAATCTCTGCTTGATGCTTTTTCTGAATCCCTCAAATAAAGAATAATTTTGTTCCATAGAAATAGTATTGTTTGTTTTTAATGTTCCGTTGCCTGAAATTAATTTTGGTTTAAGAACCTGATATTTTGATGAATATTCAAAAAGTTTCTACCTTTCGCACATGGATTCATTGCCTCAAATGCTTCGTGATTTTGCTGAGCTGTTTTTCCCGGAACTCTGCATCACGTGTGGAAACCGACTCGTTTCGCAGGAGAAATACGTCTGCATGCAATGCTGGTTTGATTTGCCGGTCACCCGTTTCGGGGATGACGAAGAGAACCGGCTGGCCCGGATTTTCTGGGGAAGGGTGCAGATTGAACATGCCGTTTCCTATTTTCACTACCAAAAGGGGAGCCGGTATCAGGAACTTATCCATTCCATTAAATACAAGGGGTTGAAGGAACTTGGGCTTCTGGCAGGCCGGCAATTTGGAGAATCTTTGAAAGAGTCGGAAGTGTTCCATGCGGTAGATGTCGTTGTTCCGGTTCCGCTGCACAAACGGAAACTGCGGAAAAGAGGATTTAATCAAAGCGAATGGATTGCCCGCGGAATTTCTGAAGCGCTGGGCAAACCGGTATCCGCCGGTAATTTATACCGTAAAATATACAGCACCACCCAAACACGAAAAAGTCGCTTTGAGCGCTGGCAAAATGTGGAGGGTATTTTTGGCATATCAGACATCCCATCGTTTGAAAACCGGCACATCCTGCTGGTAGATGATGTTGCTACCACCGGCTCCACCCTGGAAGCCTGTGCTTATGAAATCCTGAAAATTCCCGGAACAAAAGTGAGCATTGCCACACTGGCATCTACCTCCTGAAATTCAGGACAGAGTACAAACAATTTTAAAGAACTAGAATTTGAAAAACTGAACAGAGGAGAGATTGGCAGAATAATCATTGAAAACAGATAAAAGTTCCTGCAATGAAATCTTTAAACATTTTCTCAACTCTTGTGTTTTTATGTCATACTTGACTCTCAACACACGTGGTTTGATTTTTGATTTAGTTTAAGTTGATTAGAGAGAAGGTCGGTTGTTGAACCGGCCTTTTATCTTTTATAAAACAGAAGCCGCTTCGCACTTTTCACTTCAAAAATTTCCCCGTTATCATAGATTTTCCGGCCATTTACAAAGGTGGAGACTACACGGTGAGAAAATTCCTGGCCTTCAAAAGGAGACCAGCCACATTTATAAAGTATGTTGGCAGGCGTTACCTGCCAGCTCTGGTTCGGATCAACAAGCACAAGGTCGGCATAATAATTTTCCCGGATATATCCGCGCCGGTCAATGCAGAATAAATCAGCCGGTGCATGGCACATTTTCTGAACTACTTTTTCAATGGAAATCACCCCTTTTTCAGCCATTTCAAGCATTGCAACCAATGAATGCTGCACCAGCGGTCCGCCCGAGGGCACATTAAAGTAGGTGTTGGTTTTCTCTTCCCGCGTGTGCGGGGCATGATCCGTTGCAATCACATCAATTTTGTCTGCCAGCAGCGCCTCCCAAAGCGCTTCCTTGTCTTTAACCGTTTTTACCGCCGGATTCCATTTTATGAAATTTCCTTTGGATGCATAATCCCGCTCATCAAACCATAAATGGTGTACACACACCTCGGCAGTAATTTTTTTATCACGGACATTGCCGGTGGAAAATAAATCCATTTCCCTTGCTGTGGACAAATGCAGAATATGCAGGTGCGTATCATGTTTTGATGCCAGATCAACAGCTTTGGATGACGATCTGTAACACGCTTCACCGCTTCTTATATACGGATGCAGGGAAACCGGAACGTTTTCACCGTATTTTGCCCGGGCTTCATTGCTGTTTTTTCGGATGATTGCTTCGTCTTCACAGTGGGTGGCGACCAATGCGGGGGCGTTCCGGAAGATTTCCGAAAGTATTTTTTCATCATCAACCAGCATATTTCCTGTGGAAGAACCCATAAAGACTTTTATGCCACACACATTGGCGGGATTGGTTTGCAGCACTTCTTTAAAATTGGTGTTTGTGGCTCCCATGTAGAAAGAGTAATTGGCTGCTGAAGTTTTTGCCGCAAGACGATATTTCTGCTCAAGCAGTTCCTGCGTGACGGTTTGAGGAATCGTGTTGGGCATTTCCATAAAAGAGGTTACCCCTCCGGCAACAGCTGCACGGCTTTCACTGAAAATATCTCCTTTATGCGTTAAGCCCGGCTCCCGGAAATGCACCTGATCGTCGATAGCCCCGGGAATCAGATAAAGCCCGGTAGCTTCAGTCACTTCAACTTCTGAAAAATCAAAATCTTTTGGAAGGGTGTAAGGAAAAATACTTTCAATAATATCCCCGTTGATGAGAACGCTGCCCTTGAATTTTAATCCGTCATTTATTATTGTAGCATCCTTAATAAGACTCTTCATAAACTTGCCATTATTTTACCGGCTATAATCCCTGAACCAACTGTTTATTTTCATTTTCATAACGCCCCAAAGCGCTTCATTGAAAATGCCACCGCTCATTTTTGAAGTTCCTTCCTCCCTGTCAGTGAAAATAATCGGTACTTCCACTATGTTAAATCCGAACTTCCATGCAGTAAATTTCATTTCAACCTGAAAACCATATCCAATAAGTTTTATTTTTTCAAAATCAATGGTTTCAAGCACTTTCCGCCTGTAACATTTAAAGCCTGCGGTAGTGTCCATCACTTTCATTCCGGTGATGATCCGCACATATTTTGAAGCAAAATACGACATCAGCACCCGGCCAAGCGGCCAGTTTATGACATTGATTCCTGAAATATAACGCGAACCGATGGCAACATCTGCTCCGTCAACTGCTGCCTGCAGTAATCTTTCGAGGTCATCCGGGTTATGCGAGAAATCGCAATCCATCTCACATATATATTCATAATCCCTTTCCAGAGCCCATTTGAACCCTGCAATATATGCAGTCCCCAGACCCAGTTTTCCTTTTCTTTCAAGAATGTGCAGGCGTTCCGGAAATTCTTTTTGCAAATTTTTAACAATAGCTGCTGTCCCGTCAGGAGAGTTATCCTCTACAATCAATAAATGAAAAGGCGTATTGAGCGAAAATACTTTCCGAATCATTTTCTCTGCATTCTCCTTTTCATTATACGTTGGAATGATGACCAAATTTTTTGACACGTTTCTTTTTTTTAATTTTACAAAGCGAAAATACACTTTTGATTGCAATAATTGCCCAT
>CAZVAD010000034.1:12220-21812 GCA_964624645.1 uncultured Mariniphaga sp. | reverse complement strand
CCTCATCTATCAGATTAAATTCATAAACTGAATACTGCCATTTTTTCACAAAAAGCCGGAGTGCTCCCATTACCATAACAGATAAATGGCTGGCTTCTATATCATTTCTGATTTCTCCGGATTGTTGGCCATTTCTGAGTATGAGTTGGAGTTGTTTGTCATTTTGATTAATGATATTACTAATTTTATTCATCAAGACCGGTTCATTTCTGAAAATTTCTTCGGCAAAAATTACTGCAACCCATGAAGTATTGGCTGAGAATATCTGAAAATGCTTTAAAAAAAGATGATTGATTTTTTCCATTACGTTCAACGGCAAACCGGCAACTTCTTTGAACAGATCTTCAGAAGTCATTTTAAACAGATCCAGGAGAGCAATTAAGATTTGGATTTTGTTTTCGTAATGACGATAAATAGCCGGCTCGGAAATTCCAATTTCCTTGGAAATATTTTTTATGGTCAGCCCCTGAATCCCTTTACCGGCAATGAGATTGAGTGAAACTTCAATAATCTCTTTCTGTCTGTCTGTAAGCATAATTTATTGAATTATTTTTATTAAACACGACGCAAAGTTAGTTAATGTTTACTAACTACAAAATTTGTTACTATTATTTAACAATTTGTTTTCATTTTAAATGCAGATTTGATTTTAGGATTCAGGCAAAAGTTCCAAAACACGTTTCTGAACCGCATAAAACTACCCCTTTTATTTTTAAGCCACAATCGGATATCCTAATTTTTCAACATATAAGAACCAGCTTATTTCCTCTTTTGATTTTATCGTAATTTTTCAAATCTACATGATAATTTCCATTTTCCACTCAGACCTGTGGAAATTGAATGACTTCCAGAGGAAACATTTACTGTTATCTATGGTATTCCATGCAATTCACAGACAAATTCCTGTGTCCATCCTTGCCATTTTCACAGAACTGCCATCCTTTATTTTTTAAAAGCTTTACCAGTTTCCGGTTTACAAAGCCGTGTGCAACCACAGCAGCATGCTGGTTTTGTTGGGCAAATTTTATCAGTTCGTCAGAAAAATCATTCAGCTCAATTAGCCGGTTTTTGTAGTCGCTGTTTTTTCCACGATTAATTCCGGCCATCCATATAATTCTTGAAACAGCTAACCAGCTTTTTACAGGCAGTTGTAAAATTGGTATTTGAATGACCGGGTAGTCAAATTCGATTAAAACACTATCTGTTACCAAAGCAATATTTTCATCAAAAAGTATCAATGCCGTTTCCTGTGCCCGAAGTTGCGGACTGCAAAACACAGTGTCCAGGCTTGCATGGTTTTCTATTTTACCAAGCGCTACATCAGGATCGAAGGTTTCAACGCCTGAAATATTATATACTTTTTTGTATTCTTTTGATTTTTTTGCTGACCCCCAGCCTGGTCGGGGAAGATTAACAGCTGCATGCCGGATAAGATAAATTTTTGGTATTGAATTGGCGGTTCCAAACCGAACAAAGAAAATCTGTAAAATAATTAGCTGAAATATCCAATAAAATTTTTGCATTATTAAATTTAATTATTTATGGAAAACTTTTTTTTTAAAATTGATAATTCACTGAAAAAATTACCAACTTGTCATCAGGGCTTACTGCATATGAAACGTTTAATACAGCCAGTTCGAAAGGAGAAAACCACAGGCCGATTCCGGTTCCGTTATGCATTTTTTTTGAGTTCTCCCCTGCAAGCCAAACCCGTCCTGTATCGTTGAACAAAAGAATGCCTGCTGTTCCATTGAGCAGATAGGTATGAAATTGTTTCATTCGGATACGCGCTTCAGCATTCAGGTAAAGCGATGCGTCCCCATAAAATCGTGTTGTGCGGTATCCCCGAAGATTTTCATTGCGTCCAAGCGTAGCTGCTTCATAAAAAGCAAAATTACCGAACAATTTTTCACATCCAACCCTAAGCGCATACACCACACGGGGTCTTTGTGAAAAACTAAAATAAGTTGCCAAATCACCCGATAATTTCTGAAAATTATCTGTCTGTCTATCCATTCCAATGAAATAATCCGCCCTGGTTTTCAGATGTAATCCTCTCGTGGGGGTTAAGTTGCTGCCTGCAAACTCTTCCTCAGTTTTCCACTTATTACGTGCTGTGGTATTTATCTCATATTTGAAAAAAAGACCGGAATAATTGTAAATTGCCAAATCATCATCCGTTATTCCACTGTTTGGCTGGGAAATAAAACGTCCTGCGGTTTGCTCTGTATCGGTAAATTTATAAAAGAGACCCGGTCCGGCTTTATGTGTTCTACTGCTGTTCTGCCATTTTGTAAAATCAATTTCTGTATAGAATTGGCTCCTGCGCAAACGATAAAATTCCTTTTCAGAGTATGGAACCTGCCATTTGGTTTCGTTTCCCATTCCAAAATAATTCCCTGAATATTCAGGTGAATTGTATCTTACCAAAAAATTAATTTCCATCCGGGCTAACGGAAAACTCTGTTGTGTTCCAAAATGCAGATTAAAAGCATTGGTGGCAAAAGCATAATTTCCTAAAATTTCATAACGTTGCTGTTGATATCTGGAATATTTCGAAAAAACGGGACCGCCGCCAATAAAAATTCCATCATCAGGATTGTATCCGGAAAATATCCCGGGACGAACTACGTCATATTCAAAACGCTCCCTGTCGTATTGCAATTCATTTAAATCGTACCCGGGGTTTGATTTTCTTTTTAAATCCGGGAGCACTTTATCTTTCCTGTCATTGAAAATTGATATATTTTTGTATTGTAATACTTCGCCTGAAATGATGCTATTCTTATTTATCCCGCCAATAACATTTAATTTGATTTTAAGCGGATGGTTCCCTTTTATTTCAAATTGGTCATTTCCATCTAATCCATACAAATGGACTTTTTTGGTTTCGGAAGCAAAAAACGTACGATGATAAAATTTTTCGCCCTTTTCTCTGTTCTTTTTCAATTCAAAAACTGAAATTTGTAGTACGGTATCCGACAGGACTGATATTTCAAAGTAATCTGATTCATTCGTTCCGGTAATACTTACCTCTTTAGCAAGCGACAAATAGAGTTTATGTGCCATAAGCTCAAGGTTTTCAAGTCGTGCTTTTAAAATTCGGGCAGTTTGCCGGCCACAAAGCGGGTATATCTCTTTGGGAAAAATGTGCATGGCCGAATCAATTTTTTCGTTTGTCAACAATGCTCTGAGTGAATTTATCTGCCGGAGCCAATCGTCCCAACAGCTTTGAGTGAGAAAGGTACGGTCAAAATTTCGGGCGTTGAATGATTGTCCTTCAATATTTTCAGTGTATTCGGTAAATCCCTGAATTTTTGGTATCAGCCATTTTCTTGAAGCAATCCAGGGGAGAATGCCTTCATTTACAAAAAAAGCCTGATCCCGGTCGCGCGGGACGGGCTTGTAAATTGTTTGTCCGTTATGTTCAAAACCTGCCCAGCGCCACTGATCATCATGACGGTCCCAGTCGTTTATGACAATATCAAAAAGACGGGCGCGCAATACCGCATTTTCGTCAATCTTATGAATGGAAGATACCATGGCTTTTTCTATTACTCTTGATGTGGAAATAATATTTTCAGAATGTCCGAAACTTGCTACATCGCTGCGATTGCCATTGGGGCGTTCTTCAAAAAGAAACAGCCTGCCTGCCACATCCTGCCTGTATATTCCAAACTGCGGGTCGTCAGGCACAAAGACTATTTCCGGGTTGGTGTGAAAAACACCCACATACCCGGCCAGGGCTGCTACTACCGGGGCAGCATAAGGATTGGAAGCTGAAATCTGATCCTGTACCAAATCCACGGCAAAAGTATTGTGCAGTTCAGCCGGCACGGCACCTTCCACATATTTATCAATGGAACGGAGCACATATTGCCTGCCCTCACTATCTTCCAGACGTAGCGAAAACGTTTGCTGTCCGCCACCTCGTTTAATAATTTTCAATCCGCCTTTTTTAGTATTTATGTCAAAAACCGGCGCTTTTACCGGCATGGACCAAACCTCCCGATAGTTTTTTCCTAACCAGGCGTGAGCTGTCTCTGAAACAGAATACTTTCTACTGGCAGCTGCTATCAGGCTATCCGGTAATTGCAGTGAATCTGGCATTTTTATCTGTTCTGATGCTTTTTTAAAATAAAGAATCTTTTTGAAAATAATTTTTTCAGCATTAAAAAAGGTGAGTTCACAAACGCCTTCCGGCATGAAGGTGAGTTTTGCAAACCCTTTTTCTGCTGAACCAAATTCAGATAAATCCTGTCGGACATACTCGCTTTTTTGCCATGAACCTGAAATAACAAAATGGGTATTGTTTTCCTGAAAATATTGCATGTTGGCTTCATTCGCAGAAACATACAATATATCCGGGTACTTTTCGAAAATGGATAGCAAGCTATTTTTGAAATCTTTAAAATCAAGATGCTGACTATCTGTTCTTGTACCGGGAAATTTCCTGTAAAATGTGTAGGGGAACTTCGTTAGCCATTGTTTAAAAGAAAAATATCCCCCGGTGTTTCCAAAACTTTTCAGTGAATGATATCCGGCTATCACTACATGTTTGCTGTCATAATGCCGGCGAATGGCATCTTCAAGCTGAATGAGCGCATCAGCGCGGCTTTCGATTCCACATTTGCTAAAACGTCTGTCATATTTATGCACCCACCACCAGGTATCAATTAATATTAACGCCAGATGGTCGGAAAGTACCACCTCAGTTGGTCCCGGACAAGCTGCGTCAGGAAAAAAAACAGGATTATCCAATCCTTTGGGCAATGTCTTGCTTATTTCTTTGATGAAATTCTTTCCCTCCCGGCTGCCGTCAGCCCATTCTGCTTTGCCGGGTGCAATCAGTAACGGGTGTTGTTTGTTAAGCAATAGATTTTCTGAAAACTGACCTGTTTTACCATCAAAAGCATTTCCGGCTAACAAAACTGCGAAATCTTTTTCTGTTGCGGCTTGTTTTTGCCATTGATTTAAAAGGGTGTTGTCTTTGTCTTTTTCAAAAGTATTTCCGGCAATAAAAACAGTATATGAGTTTTCATTTCCGGCATACAGTAAACCGGGGTAAAAATAAAAAAGAAGCAGTGACAAATATTTAAAAAGTTTTACCATTTCTATAGTATCACTCTGTTAATGACTATTCCGGTTGAGCATATATCAAATTTAATCCTTCGCTATCCTTCAGTTTAGGCAACACGGTTTGTCGCTTTTTCTGGTGGTTTTGCATTTTTATCAGAATTTCATTAAGTGTTTTTAAAGCCTTCCCGATGTATTGCCCTTTATTGAGCATAACACATTCTGCCCGCTGTGCCAAAGCGGCATCGGTTATTTCAGAACGGGTAGGCACCCCCTTTTTTGCAAGTGATTCGAGTACCTGGGTTGCCCAGATAACCGGAATATGTGCAGCTTCGCCCAAACGCATAATCTCCTCCTGGATAGTAGCAAAGTTTTCCCAACCCGTTTCAATGGCTAAATCGCCACGAGCTACCATAATACCTAACGGATAGGTTTGCATCGCCTGAAACAGAATTTTGGGCAGATTTACAAACCCTTTTCGGGTTTCTATTTTTAAAACTATTCCAATCGAAGCTTCGTGTTTTTTCAGCTCTTTCTGAAGTTCCTTTACGTCAGAAGGCTGGTTTACAAATGAAAGATTCACCGCATCGGCATTTTTAACAACAAAAGACAAGTCTTTTCTGTCTGTCTCAGTCAATCCGCTAATTGCCAGGTTTGTTTCCGGAAAATTAATCCCTTTATCCGCTTTAAGTTTACTGCCACCTGCCGATGCATGCGTAATGGTAATTTCCAATTCTTCATGTGTCACTTTCCTGACTAGTCCCTCAATTTTTCCATCGTTCAGATAAATCGGTTCGTCAATTTTCACATATTCAAAAATTTCCGGCATCGTGCATGAAATGTGAGCTGGTTTAACAAGATTTCCCCGTGAATCGAACCGGGCAGGCTCACCGGGTCGGCTATTCCTGTGGAGTATAAGATTATCGCCTGCATATAGGGTAATGAATTGCTCAGACGGAAGTAATTCGCCAACAAAGTTTTTCTCTTTTCCGGTTTCTTTCACTTTATGCAAAATAAGTTCGGTACCGGTAGTAATATATGCAGAATCTGAACAGAGCGCCCATTGCCCTTTCCCTTGCTTACGGATAATTTTCATCCGGCATTTTTTCCCACGCGAATCGGTAAAATAAATGACATTTCCACGCCTGATTTTTTCAATAAAAATGTTACTTACCGGAATTGTTGCGTCAGCATCTTCTGTTGGTGACGGGACATCCGGTGGAGCAATCCAAACAAGCGCCGGTTGAATAACCTTGCCGAGTGAGTCGCGCCGGGGTTTGATGTGCACAACTTTAGGTCCTTCCTGCATGGAACCTGTCCGCAATTTAGGTCCGCCGAGATCCATCATTATTTTGCATTTACGCCCTACATTTTTGCTGGATTTTTTTATATTTTCAATCATGGCTGACCATGCCGCCTCATCGTCATGCGCACAGTTTATACGGGCAGTGTTCATTCCGTTCTGCATTAGCTGATTAACGAATTGATAATTTGAAGCGGCTTCCGCAGGCAATGTTACCATAATGCGGGTGCTCCGGTTATTGGACTTGCTTCCAAACAATTGTCCGGTATTCTTACGAAGTATTTTTTCACTCTTTTTTATGGTGATACTTTTTCTTTTTGGCGCCTCTTCCTTTGTGCTTAACAATTTTTCAATGATGTTTTGGATAGTTACCAGACTTTTCATTACATGTCCTTCAATATTGGCAAGATCGGGGAGCCCCTGATAGCGAAGATGTTGCTGAAGCTCGCCATTTTCAAAACTTCTGAAAGCAAGATAATGCAACAGGTTGAAAGAACTTTCCCTGTACTCAGAATGTATGTCATTTAAAATGTCAGTGTATTCAACTTCCAGTTTTTCGGCTTTTCTTATGATTTTTTCAATTTGAGTCAGAATGACTTCCAGTTTTTTATTTGTTTTCATTCAATTTCCAAATAGTGCTTTTTCAATATAAATATTACTGATAATCAAACATATACAAGCAAAAAAGTGATTACTGTAAATATCAGCCCCATCATAAATACATTATATGCCCAGCGCAGCAGTCTGTATTTGTTAGCAAGTACTTTTCCCAGCGAATATTGATCTTTTGTGAGAGAGGAATAAAGATAAGGATCATCGTTTATCATTTCTCCAACTGCCCACTCATATTCTTCCAATTCCATATTATAAAAGTTTCCAAAAAATAAAAGATTTACTTTTTGTTGCTCAATATCTTCCCGAGTAAACTTGCCTGAAGATATATTGGGTCGTGTGGAAAGAATAGCCAAAACAATTGTGGCCAGACTTGTCAAAATAAAGATGGCAGTAGGTATAATTATAGAGGGTTCCTGATTGAACTTACTTACCAATGTGGCCAGTGTCAGCGAGATGATAATGCCGTTAAGAGAAATGAGTATGTTTGATTTGTTGTCAGCTATTTTGCTCAGATTAATCTGGTTTCTGGCAGTTAACTTAAACATGGAGTCAACGCCTCGGGAATAGCTTTTTATTTTGGATTTTTTAGTCTGCCTGGCAACCCGGCTTTTTAAAATTTCAAGATTTTTTTGTTTTGCCTTGTTCAAATGATTTTGGCAATACGTCGTGTGCCAATTGTGTCTTTCAAATAGTTGAATTGATTTCAGGTCAAATTCATTCTTTTTAAATTTATGAATACCTGCTGTTTTCTGCTCATCCCGAAGTTTTTCAGCCTGTTCAAAATAGTTGTCCATACCTAAATGCATAAAATCAGCATCACAAAGTACTTTAGCAATCCGGCTTTGGGGATTTTGCGGGTAAGTGGTTGCCATAATGCTTTCTGCTACAATCTCCTGCATTTTTTTGTCAATTTCATGGATCTCAAGAAATTTTTCAGCCATCTTAACGCTTTCTGCTTCGTGACCGTTGTATTTTTTTAAATAGCCTGAATCATGAAACCATGCAGCAATGCGCAGAATATTCATTTCATCTTCCGTCAGGTTTTCTTTCGCGCCAATTAAATCAGCATTTTTCACTACATCCAAAGTATGATCCAATGTGTGAAAGGTGTATCCCTCCGGGGTTTCATTCAGTAAGAAGCGGGTAATAAATACTTCAGCATCTTTGATAATTGCATCATTAATTTTCATTTTATACAAATTTTAAATTTCAAAATTCTCATTAAAAACATATAGCAATACCGGATGATTCATTCCTTTCATCTTAACCGGTTTCTGGCGCATAAAAACAATTTTTAAATTTTCATCCAGCTTGTGGAAAACCTCTTTTGATATGATTAATTGGGAATGCCAGCGTTTGTTGAGCTGCTCAATGCGTGAGGCTATTATTACCACATTTCCGGTAATTGAATATTGTTTGCGCACAGAAGAACCAATATTTCCGATAACCGCTTCTCCGTAGTGCAGACCAATTCCGATTCTGGTTTCGGGAATTTTATTCATATCGTATTCTTTGTGAACTTTTTGAATAATATCAATTGATGCTAAAACCGCTTTTTGTGCAATATTTCCCTCAGAAACCGGTGCGCCGAAAGTTGCCATAAATCCATCGCCCAGAAATTGATTGATTACTCCGTCATAGCGCTGCACACTGTCAATCATAAAATAAAACAGGCTGTTCAGATAGCCTACTACCTCTTCGGGTGAATGATTTTCCACAAATGGCGTAAAATTGCGAATATCCAGAAACATCACACAAACATTTTTCCGGGTACCCGAAAGTTCATCTTTTCTTTTGAGAATACTTTCAGCGATTTGAGGAGAAATTTGCTGCCCAAACAAGTCAATTATTTTGTTCTTTTCTTCGATATGTTTCCATGATACCCCAATTTTCTTTTTAATCAGATCTGCTACAAAACCGGCAGCAATGCCTGAAATGAACAGGATAACCCCATGCCCCAAATAATGCATGCCGGTTAAATCAGGATGAAAACTGTTATTGGGAGCATTACCAAACAGCGTTGAATAAAATATTGAGATTCCTACAAATTCAATGGCAGCCAGTCCGCCGGTAAAAATAGAAAGCCAGGGATTTAATCGCAGTGTGGACAAAACAATGAATAAAAAATATGTAAGCGTTGCCGGTGCCAAAAGAATAACGGCTTGCCCCGAATATTCAATAATAAAAATAAATAACAGTGTCAGCAGAGTAATTTCTGAAAAAGCATTTAAGTATCCAAAAATTTTCCAGTGAGCAAAATATACCCGCATTTTTTTACCAATAAAATGATGTACTATCGATTCGTATAAAATAATCAGCACTGTGAAAATGAGAATGGCATAAATGGCAATATGACTACTGAAAACCAACAAATACTGGGTACGATAAAAAAAATATATTACCATCAGCAGAATAGCTTCAAGTCCTAACATTCCAATCAGCACCAATGCACGAAGGCGCTCGCTGCCTGCAATTTCAGCGCTGTAAAGCTCACTGGACTTATTTGGTTGAAATGTATTTTTCATTTTATTTTCTATATCTGCCGTTTATTTGATAAATAAAACAACGCAAAGTTAGTTAATATTTACTAACTACAAA
>CAZVAD010000034.1:8158-12120 GCA_964624645.1 uncultured Mariniphaga sp. | reverse complement strand
CAAAGTTAGTTAATATTTACTAACTACAAAATTTGTTACTATTATTTAACAATTTGATTTCGTTTTAAATGCAGATTTGATTTTAGGATTCAGGCAAGGTTATGGCAAAACTATGCGCATAAATTTTTATCCCATAGGTATTCATTATGATGATTTCCGGAATAAAAACTCCCTGCAAACCAATTAATAATCCAATGGTCATCCCTAAAACGGTTTCCCTGCAATCGGAAATGAACAAATGAGGTGATTTTTTGTAATTTAAATTAATCAAAAAACCGGCAATTCATCAATTGGCATGAGACAAATTATTTCAGATACAGATACCGGAACTGCTGATTTTTCGGCAAGGAAGCAGGAATATTATGAGGTGATGGAGCAATACAAAAAAGCGCTGCGTGAAACGGTAAACCGCAATGCAGACCCTGCTGTTTTAAAGCATCAGAAGCGGAATAAAATACCTGCGCGAAAACGCATTCAGCTTCTTATTGACCCCAAAACCCCATTCCTTGAACTGTCCCCTCTTGCAGCCTATGGTCAATATAACCAGCAATTTCCGTCAGCAGGAATCATTACCGGAATCGGATTGATTCACGGAAAACCGGCAATGATTGTGGCCAATGACGCCACCGTCAAGGGCGGAACGTATGTGAAGGAGACCCTGAAAAAACATTTGCGGGCGCAGGAAATTGCGCTTCAGAACCATTTGCCCTGTGTTTATCTGGTGGATTCGGGCGGAATTTTTCTGCCCGAACAGGAAAATCTTTTTCCCGACCGGGATCATTTTGGGCGCATCTTTTACAATCAGGCGAAAATGTCGGCTGAAGGCATTCCGCAGATCTCGGTGGTGATGGGTTCCTGCACCGCAGGCGGCGCCTATGTGCCGGCCATGAGCGACCAGACAATCATTGTCAGGAATCAGGGTTTTATCTTCATCGGCGGGCCGCCATTGGTTGAGGCGGCAACCGGAGAGATCGTCACAGCCGAAGAACTCGGCGGCGCTTTTGTGCACACTTCCATTTCGGGTGTTGCCGACCATATCGCTGAAAATGACCAGGATGCCATCAATATCTGCCGCTCGGTATTTGAAACGCTGCCGCCGGCACAAAAACAGCCGGTTGAGCAAATCATGCCCGAAGCGCCTCTTTTCAACCCTGAGGAACTGTATGGATTTGCTCCGTTGAATCTGAAAAAGCCGGTGGCAATGTATGAGATTATAGCGCGGCTGACTGACGGCAGCCGGTTTGAGGAATTCAAAGCCAATTACGGAACAACGCTGATCACCGGCTTTGCCCGGATTAACGGATTTCTGACGGGAATAGTGGCCAACAACGGATTCCTCACCTCCGAAGCCTCCCTGAAAGGGGCTCATTTCATCGAATTGTGTAATTTCCGGAAAATACCTCTCCTCTTTTTGCAAAACATAACCGGCTTTGTTGTCGGGAAAAAATATGAACATCAGGGAATTGCCCGTGACGGTGCAAAACTTATCCATGCGGTTGCCACCGCATCAGTGCCCAAGATTACGGTAATCACCGGCGGCTCCTATGGCGCAGGGAATTATGCCATGGCAGGGCGCGCCTACAATCCCAATTTTCTTTTCATGTGGCCCGGCGCCAAAATTGGCGTAATGGGGGGAGAACAGGCTACCTTTGTGCTCAATGCCATCAATCAGAAAAAAAACAGCACGGAAAAACCCCGGCTTGTGGAGCAGTTTGAAGAACAAAGCACAGCGCTGTACAGCACTTCCCGCCTGTGGGATGACGGAATTATCGATCCTGTGGAAACGCGAAATATCCTTTCGCTTTGTCTTTCAGTTTCCGCCAACAAAAAATGGCCGCAGCCAAAAACAGGGATTTACAGAATGTGATGGTGAAAACATCAAAAACAGAAAGAATTGAAAATGGAAAAAAAATTCAATACGCTAAAAATAAGCGCGAACGAAGAAATCACCCACCTGATACTCAACAGGCCTGAGCAGCATAACGCAATGAACCGGGAAATGATACTGGAAATCACCCGGTTTTTCAAAGAACTGCGCAATCAGAAAGAAACGCGGATTGTGATTATGGAGGGCGCCGGAAAATCATTTTGCGCAGGGGCGGATTTAATGTGGATGAAAGATTCGGCAGGCCTCACTCCAAAACAGAACAGGCAAGAGACAAAAATGCTCGGGAAAATGTTTAAATCCATTTTTCGCTCCCCGGCAATTGTCATAGGCGCTGCCCACGGAAATATTTTCGGAGGCGGAAACGGTTTGCTCGCAGCATGTGATCTGGCTTATTGCACCGCCGACAGTCAATTTTCGCTGAGCGAAACAAGAATAGGCCTGGTGGCTGCAACAATTTCGCCGTACCTGCTGCTTCGGATACAGCCGGCCAGGGCAAAAGAACTGATATATACGGCAGAGCGCTTCAATGGCCGGCAAGCCGAAAGTTTCGGGCTGGTGAACCGCGCATTCAGCAATTTTGAAGAGATGCAGGCTCACATCGAAAAAACCGCTCAGGCAATTCTGGCCGGAGGACCGGTTTCCGTTATGAAGTCAAAAAAGCAGCTTAACAAGCTGAGTATGGGGAAATTCCCGGATAATACAGAAAAAAAAGCAGCCCGGATTCTTGCCGCATCACGAATTTCCGATGAAGCGCAGGAGGGACTGCAGGCCTTTGTTGAAAAGCGAAAGCCGGAATGGAGCAGATAAAGCACGGGATTTTTTAAACCATTTATCCGAATTTATTCTTATTGATAGAAACGGTTCAGTCAAAAACAGGTGATTTCAATTCCTGAAAAACGGATAAAGTCAGATTATTTTGAGATACAGAAATGCAGAATTTTAAAAAAATATTGATTGCAAACCGGGGTGAAATTGCACTTCGGATTATTCGTGCAGCGGAAGCGATGAATATTCAGACGGTTGCCGTCTATTCGGCAGGTGAAGAAAATGCGCCGCACGTTACTCATGCCACGGAATCGCTTTTTTTAGGGGCAGGCGGACTTGACGACACCTACCTGAACATTGAAAAAATAATCCGCGCAGCCCTTGAAACAGGAGCCGAAGCAATTCATCCCGGGTATGGTTTTCTTTCGGAAAATGCCGGGTTTGCCGCTGTATGTAAAGAAAACGGAATCATTTTCATTGGTCCCCCGGCGCAGGCGCTGGAACTGACGGGAGACAAACTGAAAACAAAAACAGCTGCAAAAAATCTTGGAATTCCTGTTTTGGGCAGTTTCATTAAAAATCCATCGTCATGGGATGCAACCGTTGCAGCGCTCTCCTACCCTGTTTTGGTGAAATCAGCGCACGGCGGCGGTGGGAAAGGGATGCAAATCATAAATTCCGCCAAAGAAATCAATGAAAAAATGATAAGGGCTGGCCGTCTGGCAAACAATTTTTTCGGAAACGGGGAACTCTATCTGGAGCCCTATCTGAAAGATGCAAGGCATATTGAAGTTCAGATCCTTGGAGACAACTTCGGGAATTTCATTCACCTGTTTGAGCGGGATTGCAGCCTGCAACGCAACTACCAGAAAATCATCGAAGAAGCTCCTGCCCCGGATTTGAATCCACAATTACGCGAAAAATTATTTGAAGCTGCCCTGCGCCTCTGCAAAGATATCGGACTGAGCGGCGCCGCAACCGTGGAGTTTTTGGTGGTTGGGAATGAGGCTTTTTATTTTATGGAAATCAATCCGCGCATTCAGGTCGAACATCCTGTTACCGAAGAGGTAACCGGAATTGACATCGTGAAAGAGCAGCTTCGGATTGCCGCAGGCAATCCATTGTCTTTTCAGCAAAAGGACGTGAAAATCAACGGCCATGCACTGGAAGTGCGAATTTACAGCGAGGACCCGAAATCGGGATTTGCCCCGCAAGCCACGCCGGTTTCCTTTTTCGGATTTCCAACGTTTAAAAAGTTGAGAGTTGAAACGGATATCGCAACAGGCAAATCGCCGGAAGCCAGCCAGTT
>CAZVAD010000034.1:2665-8058 GCA_964624645.1 uncultured Mariniphaga sp. | reverse complement strand
TTTCATAAATTCCTGCCGGAAAAACTGCAAACAAAAAGCCCATGGCACCGGATCGGGTTTCGAAATATTTTGAAAGAAGCAGAACTGTACATTGACGGTTCACAGCATACCGTACCGTTTTCCAAACTCATTCCCCGTTTTCTGAAAGTTGAAAGCAAAGCTTTTGAAACTGCGTTGCAAAAAGGCGCCGTCCCTTTCAGGTTTGAATGGAAAAACGAAACACTAATTGCCTGTGCACGAAGAACTTCACCACATTCAATCAAAATACTCACTGAAAAAGATTCCGGCAAACTCACTATACATGACATCAATCCGGGAAAAACCGGAATTTTCCTGAACGGAATCGAACATTTCATTGAAGACCAGGGATTATCACATTTTCAACCGGATAACGGAGAGTACAAATCGAAAGAAAACTCAGAGGATAATAATTTTATTCTTTCCCATCTTCACGGAAAAATAACGGACATTAAAGCCACGCCCGGCCAAATCATCAGCAAGGGAGAAATTCTGCTGATTATTGAATCGATGAAATCGGAAAATCACATTTTAGCTCCCAAAACAGCAAAGGTGAAATCAGTGCGTGTGGAAGTGGGCGAACAGGTGCAGGAAAATAAACCGCTGATAACTCTTGAAGAAATATAAAAAACTCTTAAAGAATCCTTTTATCTTTACATTTTTTTAAAACATTTCAAAAACGATATGGATATTTTATTACCGAAACAGTATATTGAATATCGCCGGCGTATCCGGGAATTTGCCGAATCTGAAGCTTTACCCGTGGCGATTGAGCAGGATACCAAAGAGGAATTTCCTGTTTTTTTAGCGAAAAAAATGGGCGAAGCAGGCCTGTTTGGAATCACCTTGCCCAGGGAATATGGCGGGCAGGGCCTGGATAATCTCTCCTACATCATTGCAGTGGAAGAACTGGCAAGGATTGACAGTTCGCCTGCGGCAACTGTTGCAGCGCATAACTCCCTGGGCATAGAACCGATCTTTTCCTTCGGAAGCGAAGAGCAGAAAAGATGCTATCTCCCCATCCTGACCACCGGTGAAAAAGTCTGGGGTTTCGGACTGACCGAGCAAAATGCAGGCTCAGATGCAAGAGGCGTGGAAACCGAGGCGAAACTCAGTGATGATGAGTGGATTATAAATGGCAACAAACGATTTATCACAAACAGCGCATCGGAAATTTCTGCCGGTGTTACCTTGCTGACGGTTACCAATCGCATTGGCGATAAAAAAGAGATTTCTTCTGTCTTAGTTGAACGTAACACTCCGGGATTTCAGGCAGAGCCGGTGAAGGGAAAACTGGTGTGGCGGGCTATTGACAACGGCAACCTGCGTTTTGAAAACTGCCGGGTTCCCGAGAATAATCTTTTGGGAAAGCGAGGCGAAGGCATGAAGGTCATGGTTTCGGCGCTGAACGGCGGCAGGCTTTCCATTGCGGCTGTCGGGCTTGGCCTGGCACAGGGCGCTTATGAGCGGGCGCTGGATTATGCAAAAAAGCGGGTTCAGTTTGGCAAACCGATTATTGAAAATCAGGCCATCCGTTTTAAACTTGCCGAAATGGCGATGAAAATTGAAGCTGCCCGTTCGCTGCTCTACAATGCCTGCCGCGTAAAGGATGCCGGCGAGCCGTTTGCAAAAGAGGCGGCAATGGCAAAACTTTATTGCTCCGATGTAGCCGAAGAAGCAGCCCGTGAATCACTGCATATACATGGCGCCTACGGACTGCTGCGTGAAAACCATATTGAGCGTTTTTACCGTGATCAGCGCCTGCTTCACATTGGCGAGGGCACTTCTGAAATTATGAAATTGATTATTTCACATCACATTATGAGATAACCTGAAAAGTGTTCAAATGGAAAAGGAGCGCAAGTTAAGCCATATTCAACTGACATTTGATTCGCAGACTCCGCAGCATCTTGCCGATCAGCGATTTAATTACGAACCGCTTTTTGCAGGCCGGATTTCTGAGTCCGATTTGACAACCACTTTTCTGGGAAAAACTCTGAAGGCACCGCTCTGGATTTCAAGCATGACCGGCGGAACTGAAATTGCACGAAAAATAAACCACAATCTTGCCCGCGTCTGCGCCGAATTTGGATTGGGCATGGGGCTTGGGTCGTGCCGGAAATTATTGGATGACGACACTTACTTTGAAGATTTCAATCTTCGTCCGGTCATGGGCAACGAACTTCCCCTGTTTGCAAACCTGGGAATTGCGCAGGTTGAGGAGCTTCTGGCCAAAAAGGAAGCAGACCGGGTAAATTCTCTTGTGGATAAGCTACAAGCTGACGGACTGATTATACATGTGAATCCGCTTCAGGAGTGGATTCAGCCTGAAGGCGACATCATCAGTCGCCCGCCTCTGGAGACCATCGGAGAATTCCTGGAAAAATCGGCATTCCCGGTAATAGTAAAAGAGGTCGGACAGGGATTTGGCCCGGAGAGTTTACTGAAACTTTTGCAACTCCCACTGGCAGCCGTGGATTTCGGCGCTTATGGCGGAACAAACTTTTCGCTGATTGAATTAAAACGCCATAATAATAAAGAATCTGAAAAATATGAGCCTTTTACAAAAATCGGACACACTGCCGCTGAAATGTTAGAAACAGCAAACCATCTGGCAGACACACATAAAGACCTAAAATGCAATCAGTTAATTATTTCAGGAGGAATCAGAAATTATCTTGACGGGCATTATCTGATCCACCGGTCAAAAATTCCTGCGATTTATGCACAGGCTTCGGCCTTTTTGAAACACAGTCAGGCAGATTACGAATCGCTGCAAAAATTCACAGCCGGGCAAATTGAAGGCTTACAAATGGCAAAAACGGTTTTAAAAATCAGGGAATGAGCAACAATGAAATGAACATACCGGTAATTGAAGGATTTTCGAAATTGAGCCGCCGGCAAAAAATTGAAATGGTGGAAGATTTCACGCAAATTGACGAAAACCTGCAGGATGCGCTGGATTCATGGCTGCCCCCGGAACATGCCGGCCAAGAAATATTTGAGGGATTCATTGAGAATTACCTCACAAATTATCACCTTCCGATGGGCATTGTCCCAAACATGGTCATCAACGGAAAAAGCTATATGGTTCCTCTGGTTACCGAGGAAAGCTCCGTGATTGCAGCAGCTTCACGTGCCGCAAAATTCTGGGCACAGCACGGCGGATTTCAGGTAAAAATCACCGGCACCGAAAAAAAAGGGCAAATCCATTTCACCTGGAACGGCGATAAAAACCGGCTGATAAATGATTTTGCATCGCTTCGCCAAAAAATGCTGAAAGCCACGGAGCCTATCACACAAAATATGAGCGCGCGCGGCGGCGGTATCACCACAGTTGAGTTGTTAGACAAAACATCAGCAATCCCCAACTATTTTCAGGTGGATGTTTCATTTGAAACGGCAGATGCCATGGGGGCAAATTTTATCAACAGCTGCCTTGAAACGATGGCCAGGGAATTGAAAAACAGCACAAAGGAACTTACGCAACAGGGAAATATTGAAATTATCATGTCAATCCTTTCCAACCATACGCCGGACAGCCTGGCAGAATGTACCGTGGAATGCGATATTGAGCAACTTTCAACACTAAGCGGAGACCTGTCTCCGCAAAGTTTTGCCCGCAAATTTGAACTTGCCAACCGCATTGCAGTAACCGACGTTTCCCGCGCGGTTACGCACAACAAAGGGATTTACAACGGCGTTGATGCCCTGATTCTGGCAACCGGCAATGACTGGCGCGCAGTTGAAGCCTGCGGCCACGCTTATGCTTCAGCCGGTGGCAGTTACCGCGCACTCACAGAAACCACCATTTCAGAGCGCCGGTTCCGGCACACGCTGAGGATTCCCATGGCGCCCGGTACGGTTGGCGGACTCACCAAGGCCCATCCGCTGGCGCGGCTAGCGCTTCGTGTTTTAGGAAATCCGGGGGCAAAAGAACTGATGAAGATTGCGGCAGCAACGGGAATGGCAAGTAACTTCAGCGCCATTACATCGCTGATTACTACGGGAATCCAAAAAGGACACATGAAAATGCACCTGCCAAATATTCTGAAACAACTCCAAGCGTCAGAACCAGAGGCAGAATCGGTAAGCTCCTATTTCAGCGACAAGGAAATTTCCTATGCTGCCGTACAAAATTTTTTAACCCGGTTGAGAATTGGCAATGAAAAATAATCATGGAAACATACAATGTTTTTATTCGCCCGGGAAGCTGCTGATTTCGGGTGAATATCTGGTATTGCGTGGCGCCAAAGCGCTGGCGGTACCTCTTGTATTCGGGCAATCCCTGCAAGTTGAAAATCTGGATGAAGAAAATCTGCTTCGCTGGGAAGCGCACCTGTCTGATGAAAAATGGTTTTCAGCGCTTTTCCATACGGAAAATTTTGAAGCGCTGCACAGCGATAATTCGGAATTGACCCAGAGGCTACAAACCATTTTCAGGGAAATCCGAAAACTCAATCCGTCCTTTTTGCAGGAACCGGCAAGTACTTTGGTTACCACCAAACTCAATTTCAATCCCGAATGGGGAACCGGCTCCAGCAGCTCACTGATGGCAAACATGGCACAATGGGCAAATGTTGACCCGTTTGAGCTGAACAAACGCATTTTTGGCGGTTCGGGATACGATATTGCCACCGTTACCGCAAGAAAACCGATAATCTATCAACTTCTCCACGCACAACCGGACTTCCACACAATTGATTTTTCGCCACCATTTGCCGGAAATCTCTATTTCGTGTATCAAAACCGAAAGCAAAAAAGCAGGGCTGCCATTGAGGGTTTTGCGGAGACAAAAGTATCCGGTGAAGAGCTGGCCGGCATTTCGGAAATTACGTTAAAAATGGCCTCAGCAAGCAGTTTCAGTGAATTTTCATCCCTGATGGATGAACACGAACAGGTTGTTGGAAAAATTCTGCAAAAAACTCCTGTAAAGCAACTTTTGTTTCAGGATTTTAATGGAAGCATCAAATCACTCGGAGCATGGGGAGGCGATTTTCTGCTGGCTGCCTCCGAACGGGATGAGGATTATGTAGTAAATTATTTTTTCAAAAAAGGTTTTAAAACTATTTTTGGCTGGGAAGAGATGGTACTGTAAAACAGCGTTGCCCGTCATTTTTAAAATACTTAAAATATTTATTCTCAGGACAGAACACTTTTATGAATAAACAAAAAACAGATTCGAAATTGATTTCCTCTGCAACAAATACGGCGTTCCAATCGGCATGGAGAGCGCCTTCAAACATTGCACTCATCAAATATTGGGGTAAGCACGGCAATCAACAGCCTTGCAACCCGTCATTGAGCATCACCCTGAAAAATGCAACCACAACCACTGTTTTCCGTGCAGAAAAAAAAGAAGCAAATGATAAAAC
>CAZVAD010000034.1:0-2565 GCA_964624645.1 uncultured Mariniphaga sp. | reverse complement strand
TTTTCGGGCAGCGCTTCAAGGTCTCTGTATGGTGGATGGGTTTCCTGGGGAGCAACAGACGCCATTTCCGGCAGTAGTGATTATTTTGCATCGCCGTTAAATAAAACAATCCATCCTCTTTTTCAGAATCCGGGAGTTGCCATATTGATTGTCAGCAGCAGTCCCAAAAGCATTTCCAGCACACAAGGGCACCGGCTCATGGACGGCCATCCGTTTGCTGAAGCACGCTACAAACAGGCGCGAAACAACCTGCTGCAATTGCTTGAAGCATTGGACAAAGGAAATTTTGAAGATTTTGCCAACATTGCAGAAAATGAAGCGCTTACCCTGCATAGTCTGCTAATGACCTCAGCGCCTGAGGGATTGTTGTTAAAGCCGGAATCCATCCGGATTATCGAGACGGTCAGAAGTTTCAGGAAAACGACAGGCACGCCGGTTTGTTTCACATTGGATGCCGGGCCGAACATCATGCTGATTTATCCCCGGGAAGCCCGGAAAAAAGTACTCGCTTTCATAGAAGAATCGGTGATTCAGCACTGCGAAAACGGAAAATGGATTGATGACTGCATGGGAAGCGGGCCTCAAAAACTGTGATTTTTAAGGGATATTGACTATGCTCCAAACGGTTAACCACAAAAATCCGGGAACATTCCCTTCAAAAATACTTTTGCTGGGCGAATATGGAATCCTGAAAGGTTCTGCAGCCCTTGCCATACCCTACCCCGTTTTTTCAGGAAAGCTCTGTTTGCCGGGAAAAATTGAAAAGTCCGGAGAAAATGAGAGAATTTTGAAATCAAACAAGCAGTTGTTTGATTTGTATAACTACCTCAAATTGGTACAAAACAGAGTGAACTTTCTGAGGCTTCCTGCCCTGAAAGAAGATCTAGAATCCGGCCTCTGGTTCAACGCGAATATCCCGGAGAATTATGGTCTGGGAAGCTCCGGGGCGCTGACGGCGGCGCTGTTTGACCGCTATGCAACAAGCAAGAGCAAAGAGCTGCCCCTGCCGGAAATCCGGCAGAATCTGGCATTTATAGAAAAATATTTTCATGGCACAAGTTCAGGAGTTGATCCTTTGGTATCCCTGTTGAACAAGCCTGTGTATATCAACACTAACGAAGAAATCCTTCTGCCCGGAGAAAATATCATTTCCGGTTTCACCGGAGGAAGCCATCAGGAAAAATCAGGTTTTTCACTTTTTCTGGTGGACAGTAAAATTCCCGTAAACACCGGACCTCTGGTGCAATGGTACCTGAAAGCATATGAACAGCCTGAATTCAGGCGCGCCTCAGAGAACATCTATTTCCCTGCGATTCATAATGCAATAGAGGCTTTGCTCACCGGCGACAGTACATCTTTCCTGTCCGGAATTGCAAAAATTTCAGCTTTTCAAAAACAATTCCTGACTCCCCTGATACTTCCTCACTTCATTGAACATGTAAACCACGGACTGGCAACCGGTGAATTCTTTCTCAAATTGTTTGGTTCGGGCGGAGGCGGATATATGTTGGGTTTTACCCAAAATATCAGCCGGACAAAAAACTATTTTGCGGAAAACGGACTTGAAGTTTCGTTCATTAATGAAAAACAGAAAAATAAATCAATCAATAAACAGATATAAGCACCGGCCACTTTTTTGTTTTCAAAAAAGCTGTTTCTGTTTTGAAAAACAGGCTTTTAACTTCATCATTTACATCTAAAAACTTCAAATCATGGAAGAAAATTTCACCCAAAAACAACCGGAAAAAAGTAGCAAAAAACGTCCCGGAGCGCCCGGTGAGTTCGTTTCCACCCTGTTTAGCTTCCCTGCCACACTGGCCACATCATCAAAAAAAGTCTTGCATTCGTTGCATATAATTCCGATGAAATCGGACAAGCTTTTTGATGGAGTGAAAGAGTTTCATTCCAAGGACTTTATTGAAAACCGGGAAATTTTCCGTCTGTTGCAACAGGAGCAGCATCCGCATACTCTTTTTATCGGCTGCTCGGATTCGCGTGTTGTGCCAAGCCTGATTACAAAATCACTGCCCGGCGAGTTGTTTATCGTGCGCAATATTGCCAACATTGTTCCGGTTCACAACATGCGGCAGCTGGATTATGTGGCCACATCGGCAGTCATTGAATATGCCGTAAAAGTGCTTGAAGTGGAAAATATCATCATCTGCGGCCATTCAAACTGCGGGGGATGCCAGGCGTTGTACTATGAAAGTCAAAAAATGCGCAAGCTCCCGCAAACACGCAAATGGCTGAATCTGGCAAAAAACGTGAAACAATCTGTAACAAAGCAGATTGCAGAAAATCCCACGCTGGAACCCGAGCGCAGCAAAATGACCGAACAGCTGAATATTGTTCAGCAAATGAACCATTTGCTCACTTATCCTTACCTGAAATCAAAATACCAGAAAGGGGAAATCAGACTGATGGGTTGGTATTATGTTCTTGAAAGCGGAGATGTTTACAATTACTCCATCGAAAAGAGAATTTTTGAGAAAATATCTTAGAAGAAAAAAGTCGGGGTGACAAGATTTGAACTTGCGACCCCTCGCCCCCCAGACGAGTGCGCTA
>CAZVAD010000033.1:0-22339 GCA_964624645.1 uncultured Mariniphaga sp. | reverse complement strand
TGGGCAAGTGGCTGAAATACAGCGATGCTTCCAATGCGCTGTATCATCATTTAAGCGCTGATGCCTGCCGGCTTTTGAGTCAGCGGGAGGAGTCCGTTTCAAAACTTCATACCCAAAACGAATGGCAAATCATGCAGAAGAACATGGTGGAAACGATTTGGGATGTTGTAGGCCCTTTTGATGAAAAGACTCCGCTGAATCCAAAAATCACCGGGAAAATTCAAAAGGAAGGATACAGGATTGAAAATGTGATATACGAATCACTTCCCGGTTTTTATGTTACTGCTTCCTTGTTTATTCCCGACGGGATAAAAAAGCCTGTTCCGGGGATTTTATTCTGCTCCGGGCATAGTGATATTGCCTATCGCCGGCCTTTGTACCAGCAGCCCATTCTGAATCTGGTGAAAAAAGGGTTTGTTGTGCTTGCTTTTGATCCGTTGGGACAGGGTGAACGTTTGCAATATTATGATTCCGCCACCGGCAAGTCATCCATCGGAAGCTCTACAAAAGAGCACTCTTATCCGGCTGTTCAGACTGCGCTCATAGGGCAATCCGTGGCCAGGTATTTTATATGGGACGGTATTCGTGGTATTGACTACCTGACAAGCAGAAAAGAGGTGGATCCGGACAGAATCGGCGTTCACGGACTCTCGGGCGGCGGCACGCAGACTGCATACCTTTCTGCTCTGGATGACCGGGTGGCGGCATCGGCGCCTGCCTGCTATATCACAAGTTTCAGGCGACTTATAGAGTCCATCGGCGTGCAGGATGGGGAACAGAATTTCTATCACGGCATTGTCCGCGGGATTGATCATGCCGGATTCATTGAGGCAAGGGCTCCGAAACCGACTTTGATAATGGCCACGACACGGGATTTTTTCAATATTGAAGGCGCCCGGGAAACATTCCGGGAAACCCAAAGGGTATATGATATTTTTGAAAAGCCCGAAAATATTGAATTGGTGGAGGATGACCATATCCACGGATATACTCAAAAAACGAGAGAGGGCATGTATTCCTTTTTTCAAAAACACCTGGATTTGGACGGAATTTCTCAGGAAGAGGAAGTGGAATACCTGACAGAAGAGGAGTTACAGAAAACTCCAACAGGGCAGTTGGCCTCATCATTGGGCGGAGAAACAGTTTTCACTCTGAACCTCAAGGCAGCGGAAAAACATATTGAAAATCTGCGGGAAGCAAGAAAGGATACGGCAAATTATGCCAAAAATACGATAACTTCGGCAAAACAGCTTTCGGGGTTCAGGCAGCCCTCCTTTTCAGATAAACCTGTTTTTACAGGAAGGTTTCAAAGAGGGGACTATTCGGTTGAGAAATATTTTTTAAAAGGAGAGGGCGATTATGTTTTACCATTTCTTTTATTCGTTCCTGAAAAACCAAACCACAAAGCCGTAATCTATCTTCATTCCGAAGGCAAAGAGGCAGAAGCTCAGGAAGGAGGTGAAATTGAATGGCTGACCAGACAGGGATTTACGGTGCTGTCGTCCGACCTTGCCGGCGTTGGTGAACTCGGCAAAGGGAGTCTGAAAGGGGATGCCTACATTCAGAATGTCTCTTACAATATGTGGTTTACCGCGATGCTTGCAGGCCGGAGTATTGCCGGAATTCAGGCCGCTGATATTATCAAACTCGCACATGCGCTCAACGATTTTTTCAGTATGGAAAAAATTTACGGAATTGCCTGCAATGCATTGTCTCCTTCGTTATTGCATGCGGCAGCATTTGATCCGATGATATCACGTGTGCTGCTGATAAAACCCTATTCATCCTACAGGTCTGTTCTGGTTAACAGATTTTACAACCCTCATTTTGTGCACAGTCTTGTGCCGGGTGTGCTGACAAAATATGACATCACCGATTTGGCGGCAACATTGGCGCCGAGAAAACTGACCCTCGCAGGGGTTACTGATTGCAATGGATTGTATGAAGACAGTGAAAATATTGATGAAGACCTTACGGTTATCAAAAACGGATACAATATTAAAGGCGCTGCAAATCAACTGCATATAATTTCACCGAATGATCTTGAAAATCGGGATAAGCTATTTCTGGAGTGGCTGAAATGATTCTGCTATTTTTCCAGCCAGCCCGGTTCGCGGCGGTTTTTGCCGGGTGCGCCGGTCAGGTCATCGCCTAAATCATCGCGGGCTTCGGCAGCAATTTTTTCCAGCCGTTCCACAATTTCAGGGTAGTACTCTATCAGATTATATCGCTCTCCGGGATCGCGGCGCAAGTCGTAAAGGCCGCCTTCATGCTCAAAATTCTCATTGACTTTCCCGGGTTTTCCGTCGTTGCCCGGTTCAAATCCGGCATAAGTACGTCCGGGGTGCGGAAATACCAGCTTCCAGTTTCCGTCCTGCACGGCTTCCAGACTGTTTCGCCGGTAATAGTACCAGAAGGATTTGCGTGGCGATTCACTCTGCTCGCCGGTTATGAGCGGGAGAATGCTCACCCCGTCAATTTTCTTTTTGGGGAGCGGCGCATCTGCAATTTCAGCCAAAGTGGGCAAAATATCAATCCCGGAGATGAGGTTGTTGTTCACCGTTCCCGCAGTGATTGTCCCTTTCCAGTACATGAGGCAGGGAACCCGCTGTCCGCCTTCATAGGAGGTGCCTTTCCCCTCACGAAGCCCTCCCGTGCTGCCGGCATGGTTTCCGTAGTTGAGCCACGGCCCGTTATCGGAGGTGAAAATGAACAGCGTGTTCTTTTCCAGTCCGGTTTCCTTCAGGGTCTGCATGATTTGCCCTACACTCCAGTCAATTTCCATCATCACATCGCCGTAAAGGCCCTGCCCGGATTTTCCTTCAAATTTCTCCGAAACAAAAAGCGGCACATGAGGCATGGGGTGGGCGAGATAAACAAAAAAGGGATTTTTGCGGTGGGAACGGATAAAGCGGACTGCCCGCTCTGTAAATTCGGTCGTGAACTTTTTCTGATCTTCCGGCGTAACGGCAGGATTGACAACGGTTTCGTTTTCATAAAGCGGCAAATCGGGGAAAGCGCCCGGTCCCAACGGATGAAATGGCCACATATCATTGGAATAGGGAATTCCGTAGAACGCATCAAATCCGTGGCGGGTTGGCAGAAACTGCTCCTGACACCCCAGATGCCATTTGCCGAAAATGGCTGTTTTATAGCCTTTTTGTTTCAGCACTTCTGCAATGGTCTCTTCTTCTGCGGAAATTCCATATTTTGAACCATGACTCAGTGCGCCGGCAAATCCAATCCGGTTGGGATAGCACCCGGTGAGCAATCCGGCACGCGAAGCGCTGCAAACCGCCTGCGGGGAATAATAGCGCGAAAAATACAATCCATTGGCAGCCATCTGGTCAAGATGCGGCGTTTCATACCCAATGGCTCCGGTGAGGGAAATGTCGCCAAATCCCATGTCGTCAAGATAGATAATGACAAAATTCACCGGCTTTTCGCCGGATTGTGAGCAGGAAAAAAGTAATGGGAGAAGCAGCAGCAGAACTGCCAAGTGGTTCATTCTGAATTTCATGGCGTTAAAGTTTTATGTTTTGGGTAAAATTAAGCCATAAAATCGGAATTGTCAAGAAAGTTTTGAAAAACAGAACATCGTTTTATGTCTGCGGAACCCGGAGATCAAATTACCAAAAAGCATATGAATTGCTGTTTTCATTATTCGTCATACTTAATAGCACGAGGCAACATCAAAAGAAAGGGCAAAGCCTGTTTGTAGTCTAATTCTTCATACTCCAATCCTAAACGTCTGATGTTGTTGTAGTAAGTTTGATGATTCTCGTAATAATTTTTTTCAGATTGTACAAACCATGCATGGTTTCCTAATTTTTGAGCCATAAACCATTTTTCCAAAAGCCTGGCAGTTCGCCCGTTTCCATCATAAAACGGATGAATTTTCACAAAAACCAGATGAATCATGGATGCAAAAAACAGGACTTCAGAAAAAGATAGTTCAGTATTTAGCAGAGTATCAATGTCCTGATGCAATTTCTCCAATTCAGAATTTACAAACTCAGGAGCGGCAGCCACATATTCAATTTCACCATCTTTGGTTATTACAAACATATTGCCCGCTCGGATTTTGCCTTGCTGTGATTTTTTAAGAATATGTTTTGTGATTTGAGCCTGTGCCAGTGCGATATTTTGGGCTGTCGGTCTGTTTTTTTGTGCAAACAGATAAGCCTCATATAAATCGTCAATTTTACGTGTGTAATCCGGTTGATACTCAACGCCAAAACGTTTGTATTTAACAAAAGAGTCCAGTTCAATGGCTTCACCTTCAATTTTTGAAGAGAATACAGCAGAAACAGATGTGTAAAAACTAAAGGTATCTATGCTTAATTTGCTGTCGCTTAATTGCTCAAATTCTTTCTCTGAGGTATTGTTAAATTCGGACACATAGCGCTCTAACAATTCAGTAGGGATGATATTTAATACTAAGCTCATTCTGCTGTTTTATGCCGTTATTGAAAAGCAAAGATAACTTTTCAATAACGGCATCTTCAAATCCTGATTCTATTTTTTCAGAAAGGAATGGCTGCATAAACCTGAATGATACGGTTTCCGGCATCATTCAAAACATTTTCCCAGAGTTTGTCCTTTTTGGCTACCTGAGAAAGCCCCAGGTTATAGGAAAAGCCCAAATAAACCGGTTTCAGGAAAAAGCGCATACCGCCCTGAAAACCAAAATCCAGAGCATTGAAATAATCTTTTTTCGGCTCAAGGCTTCCCTGGCCGTTGCCGATTGACCCCTCCAGTTTGCGGTTCATCAGAAATCCGACATAAGGGCCTAAGAGAAAATCAAAATCTTTTGCCAGACTATACACAGCGCTCACAGGTACCTGAACGTAGCCAAGTTTTAGCTTCAGCTCCGAGTTGCTGAGATTTCCCGTCCACTTTGAGCCTTCCTGCGAAAAGAGAAGTTCCGGCTGAACCGAAAATTTTTCGGAAAGGGCTGCATTGGCAAAAACTCCGGCATGAATTCCGGCAAGCATGTTTTTGTCATTGGAATTATCCATGCTCAGATTGGAGAGGTTCAGTCCGGCTTTGGCGCCAAAAGTCAGTTGTGCGGTGGCGGTTGCCGACCAGCCAAACAGCAGGGCTGTCAGTAAAATAAAAATATAGTTTTTGTGAAATAATTTCATTTTCAATAAAATAAAGATTAATAAAATAAATTATGGGTTTAATTCCCCTTTTTCGGCAGCTTCTTTCAGGTTGTCATCGGCAAGGATTCCGATTTCCACCCGCCGGTTGAGGGCGCGGCCCTCTTCGGTGTCGTTGTCTGCTACCGGCATGGTTTTTCCAAAACCCGCTTCGGTAATCCGGTCTTTTTCAACACCTAAGTTGCTCAGATAGTCTGACACCGATTTTGCCCGGCGCTCAGAGAGTTTCTGGTTGTATTTGTCGGCGCCCACGGCGTCGGTGTGTCCGTCCACCTGAATTTTAGTGTCGGGGTAATTGGTCAGCACCCTGGCCATTGATTCCAGTTCCTGTTTGGCTGCCGGAAGAAGTGCATCGGAATCAAATCCGAAAAGGATGCCTGACTCCATGGTAATCTGAATGCCTTCGCCCACGCGCTCCACTGTTGCATTTTCCAGTTCCTGTTCCAGTTCTTCGGCCTGTTTGTCCATGTATTTCCCAATCAATGCGCCTGCTGTTCCTCCAACGGCTGCACCAATAACGGCTCCGGTGGCGGTATTTTGTGAACGGCTGCCAATCAGGCCTCCGATGGCTGCCCCGGCTCCTGCCCCGATAGCTCCGCCACGCAGCGTTTTGGATGTGTTACATCCCGAAAATATCATCGCAACACTTAGTGCGAGAACAAGAAATTTTGTTTTTGTCTTCATGTTTTTTTATTCATTAAATTTATAATTCATATATGGGAGCGCATCAGCACTAAAGTGGATTTTTTGTAAAAACGGCTTTTCTGCTGACTTGTTTCACATTCAATTTAGATTTAATGGATGGTATATAAATTTTGACAATCCCCTGAAAATCTTCCGGGAACTATTTTGTGGCAGCGATTACGCCTCTGAAATAGCCAATGGATTCCGCAATTCCCATAAACGGGTTGTCCATGTTTTTTTCATGTTCCAGACTGCAAACTCCGGTGTAATTCACTTCGCGAAGCATTTTTACAAATGCCGGAATATCAATAATTCCACGTCCGATTTCTACTGAATATCCCGCTTTGGTATCTCCTGTAACATCCTTGATGTGAATATCAAACACACGGGTGTGGTATTTTTTCAGATCAGCCACAGGGTCTTTCCCGTTTCTGGTATCGTGGCCAATGTCGAGGCACATTCCCATGCGCGGATCCAGATTCTTTACGCTTTCCCAGACATCGTCGGCATCAGGGAACAATTCAATATCCGGCCCGTGCAGGTGAATGGCGTAATGAAAATCGTATTCTTTCACTTTTTTATCCACATAGGGCAGCAGTTCATAGGTGGGAACGCCCACAATGAGCTTGACCCCCACGCGTTTTGCATATTCAAAAGCGTTGTCCACCTCTTTTTCAGTCTTCATGTAAATTGGGCCTACGGCATAGCCGGTGACGCCTTTCTCTTTCAGTTTGGCATGAAATGCCGCAATCTGCTGCGCATCACTGTCAAACGGCAAATGGAAGTCCTTGATGCAGAGATAATGCACATCAGCTTTTTCCAGTGTTTCCAGCGTTTTGTCCAAATCAAACCGGACAAAGGTGTAACCTGCCATCCCGAGTTTAAAGGATTCGCCGGTTTCCGGGGCGGGCTGTTCACCGGGACGCTGCTGCCCGTGGACAGAAAATGAAAAGGCAATTAAGAGTGCTGAGAATAAAACCGTTAACTTTTTCATCTTTTTATTTTTAATGTTTCAAACATTTGTCAAATATAAAAAATAGTGTTTACAAATTAACCTGTCATTTTTGATTTCCCTGTAAACCTGAATTTTTTCTAAAAGATTTTTAGCGGATCAGTTCAACGCTTCGTCTGACAAACCTGTCAAGTTCGGCTCCTTTAAGCATTCCGTTTGCCAGCAGCGCCAGGTCAACCAACTGTTTTGCCAGCTTGTTCTTTTTGCCGAAATCAAGGAGTTTCTCTCTTTTGGACTCCTCAAGTTTTGCCAGCTCACCGTTCAGACTATCCAGTTTTTCTTTGTCTGCCTGCGGAACTTCTTCATCTTTCAGCTCTTTGTGTGCATTTTCCAACTGACTGATTTCAGTTTTCTTTTCTTCAATGCCGGCGTTGAATTTCTCCAGGGCTTTCTCTAGTTTTTTGTTTTTGGCATCCACAATTTTTTTCACCAGCGGATGGGCTGAGTTCACCACCAGATTCAGGTTATCCGGAAAATCGCCATACATTGTCATTCCGCCGCCCTGCACGGCGCTCATATCTTTCATGCGGCGCATAAACTCATTCCGGGTGATTACCACAGGACTTCCGGTTTCGCCTAAATTCTGGAAAGTGACCAAAAACTGGTAGCTGTCGTTTTCCGGGCAAACGGCCTGAAAAACGGGAGTCAGTTCCTGTTTCTCTTCCCACGAAAAGTCTTCTTTGGAAGCTTCCTCTTTTTTTATGAGATTTTCAACAACATCCGAATCCACCCGGATGAACTGCTTGTCGGTATGCTTTTGCTCAAACCGGCTGATGAGGTGCGGCGCCAGAACATCGTCCAAAACAAGCACATCATAGCCTTTCCCCCGCGCTTCCTCCACAAAGGTGTATTGCTCTTCCCTGTTGGTGGTGTACAGATAGATCAGATTGTTGTTTTTGTCTGTCTGGTTGCTCTCAATCAGTTTTTCATATTCTTCAAAAGTGAAGTATTTTTCTTCGTTGTTTTTGAAAAGGAAAAACTTCATGGCGCGGTCATAAAACTTATCGTCGGAAAGCATTCCGTATTCAATGAAAATTTTGAGGTCGTCCCATTTCTTTTCAAACTCCGTGCGGTTATCCCTGAAAATTTCCGAAAGACGGTCGGCCACTTTTTTGGAAATATGGCTGCTGATTTTTTTCACGTTGGAATCGCTTTGCAGATAAGAACGTGAAACGTTCAGCGGAATATCAGGCGAGTCAATCACTCCGTGCAACAGCGTTAAGAATTCGGGAACAATCCCCTCCACCGAATCGGTAACAAAAACCTGATTGCTGTAGAGTTGTATTTTATTCTTCTGAATTTCAAAATTGTTTTTGATTTTCGGGAAATAGAGAATTCCGGTGAGGTTAAACGGATAGTCCACATTCAGATGGATGTTGAACAGCGGTTCATCGGCAAGGGGGTAAAGGCGGCGGTAAAAATTGAGGTAGTCCTCGTCTTTCAGGTCAGCCGGCATTTCTGTCCAGGCAGGTTTGGTGTCATTGATTTGGTTGTCCTCTCCGGTTTCAACTTCCTTCCCGTCTTTCCACTCTTTTTTCTTCCCGAACACAACCGGGACAGGTAAAAACTTGCAGTATTTATCAAGAATGGTCAGAATGGTCTGTTCGTTCAGGAACTCTTCGGAATCGCTGTTGATATACATGACGATATCGGTTCCCACCGCATCGCGCTCCGTTTCGGAGATGCTGTATTCGGGCGTGCCGTCACAGCTCCATTTCACAGCTTTGGCGCCTTCGCGGTAGGATTTTGTGATAATCTCCACTTTTTCGGAAACCATGAAGGAGCTGTAAAATCCAAGCCCGAAATGGCCGATGATTGCATTGGCGTCGTCCTTATATTTTTCGAGAAATTCATTGGCGCCGGAAAATGCAATCTGGTTGATGTACTTGTCAATTTCATCGGCAGTCATCCCGATTCCGTTGTCGGACACCGTGATGGTTTTTGCCTCTTTGTCAAGCTTAACGCTCACTTTCAGGTTGGTTATATCCCCTGAATATTCATCTTTTGATGCCAGTGTTTTGATTTTTTGTGTGGCGTCCACTGCATTCGACACAATTTCCCGCAGGAAAATATCGTGGTCGGAATAAAGAAATTTTTTAATGATTGGAAACAGATTTTCGCTGGTAACGCCAATTTTTCCTGTCTGCATATTCAATTTTTTTTAAATGAAACTATTTTTATTAATCTGCCGCTTTTGGTCAAACCCTGTGCCATTCAGGGTCTCTGACGAATTGTCACGAAAAGGGGAGTTCAATGCTCGTGTTTGCGAAGTGGAATCATGGGCTTTGTCTGAAAGATTTACCTATTTTTGTTGACTTTAAAAAAAACAATAATCAATGATCGAAAAAAATTATTTCAACGTGTTCAGAAACACATTTTTCTCTTACTATTTCATTGCTTTTCTCTCCTTTCTGCTGTTTGCCTGTGGCAATAACCAAAATTTGGTGAACAAGGGGCGCAGCGACTACAAAATCTTTGTGTCGGAAAATGCGCAGGAATCTGAAAAATTTGCTGCCGGAGAGCTTCAGAAATTCCTTGCTGAAATCAGCGGAGTCACTATTCCGGTTGTCAATAGTGCAAAAGAAGGTGACCTTCTGATTTATGTCGGTTTTGAAGATGCGCCGGCCACAGTTTTGGACAAGCTGAATCCTTCGGATTTTGAGAACGAAGAGTATATCATTCGTTCTTCGGGGAAAAATCTGCTGATTGCCGGCGGCGGTACGCGCGGTACGCTCTATGGTGTGATTGGCTACCTCACCGATCACTTAGGATGCCGGTGGTACACTGCCGGGGTATCGAAAATTCCTGCTCTGGATGACATTCCTCTTCCGGGCAGGGACGACCGGCAAAAACCGGCGCTGGAATACCGCGATACAAACTGGAAGGAGGCCAGAGATACGTCCTGGGTGATTCATAACCGGATGAACGGGACGAATATCGGTGAAGCTCTGGGTGGCGCCTACATCACCTATCCCTTTGTTCACACTTTTTATAATCTGGTTTCCCCGGAAAAATATTTTGCGACGCATCCTGAATATTTTGCCGAAGTGGATGGCCGCCGGGTAGGTGAAGATGCCCAGTTGTGCCTGACCAATCCTGATGTGGTGGATATTGCCACCGCAACGGTATTTGACTGGATTCAGGCGCACCCGGAAGCCAATGTGTTTTCAGTGGATCAGAATGACGGGCTGGGGTATTGTGAATGTGCAAATTGCCGTGCCCTTGACGAGCAGGAAGGCAGCCATGCAGGTTCGCTTCTGCATTTTGTCAATCAGATTGCCAGGCGCGTGGCAGTCGTTCATCCTGAGGTGAAACTGCAAACTTTGGCATATGCCTACACTGACGTAGCGCCCAAAAATATCAGGCCTGTTGAAAATGTGATGATCCGGCTGTGCCATTACGATTATTGTGCGGTTCATCCCATTGAAGCATGTGAAAGAAACCGCCCCTTTTTGGAACAGTTGCTGGCATGGAAGGAGATTGCACCCAACCGGCTCACCATTTGGGATTACAATACAAATTTCCGTTATTATTTGTTGCCTTTTCCCAATTTTGACTCCTTCACGCATGACATTAAACTGTATGTGGATCACGGAGTGAAAGGGCTTTTCATGGAGGGAAATGCAAATGGCAGCGGGGAGTTTGCCGAACTTCGCTCCTGGGTGATGGCACAGCTGATGTGGAATCCGGAGCAGGATGGCTGGAAACTGATTGATGAATTTGTAAATGCGGTTTATGGCGATGCCGCGCCATATATCTCCGAATATATCAGCCTGTTGCACAAAGAATTGCCTCCTGAGTTCCGGTTGGGCATTTTTGCAGAGCCTTTTCAGACAAACTACTTAGGCAATGCAAACATGATTTCTGCCGACAGTCTCTTTTCGCTTGCCCGGGAAGCTGCCGGTGATGATGCAGGACTTCAAAACCGTCTGGAAAAGGCGTATTTACCCCTCCTTTGGACCAAGCTTTTTTATGCCTGGCAAGGCGGAACATTTTATATCCCCAAAAATGAACTTCAGAAAACTACAATGGAATTCAAGGCATTGCTTGATAAATATAAAATTCCGAGAATCGTTGTGGATGAAAAATTGTCGGGAACCATCGATGAGTTTCTGGAACAGGTATTAACCGTTTCCGAAATCGAATTCTACACCGACTGGCAGGTGATTGGCCCGTTTGGCGATGAAGACCAGACCGGATTGAGAAAAGTTTTTCCGCCGGAGGAAGAATTTGACCTCCTGAAAGCATATCCGGGGCAGGGAGGCCGCGAGGTGAGATGGCAATCTCATCAAAATAACACTACGGGCTATGTCGATTTTAATGAAATTTTCGGATATTCTGAATTTGCACTGGCTTATGCACACCGGATTATTTCACTGCCTGAAGCGCAGACTGTAAAATTCGGAGTGGGCAACAACGACGGAATCCGGATATGGATTAACGGAAAGCTGGTTTTTGAACAGGCAGAAGCAGCCATCGGGCCAAACCGGAATACGTTTACTGCCGCTCTCAATGAGGGGGAGAATACAATTCTGGTTAAACTGGATCAACTCCGGCATGGATGGGGTTTTTACTTCACCAGACTGGATTAAACCCATAAAAACAGAGCGATTAATATTAGAGGGGTGAATAAAAAAAGCCGGTTGGATTTCAATCCAACCGGCTTTTTTCATGATGCTTGTGCAATGAATTAGCTTCCTAAAACAGCATTGCAGGCTTCAAGCAGTTTCTGGGCATTTTGATTTGCTTCGTCAAGCGCTTTGGCTTTACTGAGAATTTCAACCGCTGCTTTGAACTCTTTTTTCGCTTTTTCCACTTCGGCAGTGTAAGCATCATCTGCTGTGGTAATTGCTCCGTCGCTCACTTTCTTGTTGGCAGCTGTTAAAACGGCCACACCTTTTTTATACAGCTCATTTCCTTCGGAAACATAAACTCCGGCAAGCGCCTTTGAAAACCTGTCATCAGCGGCAAATTTTTCAACGCCCTCTTCAAGCGCTGCTTTGTATTCGTCCAGTTTATTCTGCTTGCGCAGGGTGGCTGCTTTGTAATAAAGTGCAGTTTCGCCCCGGAAACCGTTTTCCACACTTTTGCTGAAAAGCTCAACTGCTTTATCAAGCATTTCGCCACGGTAGGCGGCAATGGCTGCATTATACACCAGCGATGCCGTATCGTCCGGCGATGTCGCAATAGCCTGTTCATAACTGGCAACCGCATTGGCATAATCTTCATTGTCGTTATAAGCCAGCGCTTTATATTCATAGCACTTGGAGACATTGACATCCGCTTCAATTGCCTTGTCAAAATATTCGAGCGCGCCTTTCAGGTTGTTGGCCTTATACGCAGCAAAACCAATATTGAAGTTAATTGCAGGCTCAACTTCCAAATCACCAAGATTTTTCATTGCATCGTCAAAAAGAGAAAATGCTTTGGCATATTCTTCAGCTTTCAGGGCCTCATTTCCCTGATTAATCTTTTCGGCTGCATCCTGCGCAAAGGAAAAAACCGAGAACAGGAGAGAAACCATTACTACTAATACTCTTTTCATCTTTAAAAATTTTTAATTATCTGTTTAATATGTTAAATTATCAGTTTGTTCTGTTTGAAAAATTCAAAAATAGTAATATTGATTAAAATTCCTACTAATAAATCTTTCAGGCAACTGAAAAAAAACCGAAGAGGGCCATCACAACTTCTCTGCCATTCTAAAAACCACCGTATTAGTTATTTTTTGCAAAGTATGTAATTTGTTGATTCTTAGTGTCATATGATATTGGCTTAGAAGTTTATGGATTTGAGCCTGAAAAGAAGTTTTGCCAATTCCCGGGAGAAATAAAAAAGAAACTTTTCACTGTTCTCCATAGATTCTTTCAGCGGGAGTGGTCCGGGAACAAAACTGAAAATCCCGTCAAATGCCGCTGAAGCATCATTTTCCACAGCGCCGCCAATGGCGATGACAGGTTTTCCTGCCATGTGCGCCCAATCTGCAACTGCTTTCGGCGCCTTGTCGCTGAGGGTCTGGTGGTCAATTTTTCCTTCTCCGGTAATCACAAGGTCAGCCCATTCAATCTCTTTTTCAAAATGGAGCTTTTTCAAAATAAATTCGGCGCCTTTGACAATTTCAGCGTTGAAGAATGCCAGTAACGGCAGTGCTATGCCGCCTGCTGCGCCTGCTCCTTCCAGGGTTGCCAGTTCCTTATTGGTTTCGGTCTCCAGAAGACCCACCCAATTTTTCAGCCCGTTTTCAAGAATCTGAACCATTTCTGGCGTGGCCCCTTTTTGTGGTCCAAAAACAGAAGCGGCGCCGTTTGTTCCCAGTAGCGGATTGTCCACATCGCAGATAATTTTCAGGGTGAGATGATCCGGGATTTCCCCTTTTTGGATTTTCTTAATCTTTCCGGTATTCCCGCCGTTTCCCGGCAGCAGACTGCCGGCCTCATCTGAAAAGGAAAAACCCAGCGCTTCGAGCATTCCGGCGCCCCCGTCAACGGTTGCGCTGCCTCCGATGCCTAACAGAATTTCGGTGCAACCCAGTGCTATGGCACGGGCAATCAGCTGTCCTGTTCCGAAAGAAGAGGCTTTCAACGGATTCAATTCATGGTTTTTCAGTAGTTTAATGCCCGAGGCATCAGCCATTTCAATAATTGCCGTTTTGCCTGCCAAGGCAAATCTTGCATTGATTTCCCGTCCAAACGGATCGCGGACTTTGTGAAAAACCGTTTTGGCTCCCAGCGCCTGAGCCAGAACTTCACCCGTAAAATCCCCACCGTCAGCCACAGGTATTTTGCGTATTGAAAAACCGGAGGAGACATCCAGAAATGCCTTTTCAACCACATCGGCAAACTTTGCCGCAGTGAGGCTTCCTTTCATGGAGTTGGGCGCTACAAGTATATTCATTTTTTAATGTTTATGTTTTTCCGCGTGTTACCGAGACCACACCTTTCACCTTTTTCATTTTGTGAATCAGAAATTCGAGGTGTCCCAGGTTGTAAACGGATAATTTCAATACGCCTTCAAATTTTCCACGATTGGTGGAAACATTGATTGACCGGAGATGGGCGCCGGTATCTTTGGCTATGATATGTGAAATCTCTGAAATGATTCCTTTCTCATCCACGCCCGAAATGTGCAGCGTAGTTAAAAAAGCGCCGGGACTTGCCGTCTCTTTCCATTTGGCCTTGATGATCCGGTAGGGAAAACGCTCCTTCATTTGCGGCGCATTCGGGCAATTGTTCCGGTGAACTTTTATCCCGCTGCGGATGGTGACAAATCCGAAGATGGAATCTCCAAACACCGGATTGCAGCAACGGGCCAACTGAAAGTTGAGGTTTTTTATGTTGTTGTCAATGATGAGGTAGTCGCCTTCGCCGTCAAAAGTAAAATCCTGCATCTCTTTTGCCGGAAGCAGCTCTTCAATTTTTCTGCGCGAGGTCTCTTCTTCAGGTTTTTCAGTGAAAAGAGACTTTATCTCCAGCGGTTCAATTTTGCCTGTGCTCAGTTCGTAATATAAATCGGCTGCAAGTTTGAACTCATATTTTTTCAGGATTTTCCGGATTGCCTCATCGTTGAGTTCCAGTTTCCAGTTCTTAAATTTACGGACTAAGATTTCGCGCCCCTGTTCGGCGGATTTCCTTTTTTCCTCATTCAGGCTTGCCCTCACTTTACTGATAGCTTTGGAGGTAACCAGAAAATCGAGCCAGTCCATTTTGGGTTTCTGGTTGTTGGCTGTGTCAATGACTACGTGGTCGCCATTTTTCAGTTTGTGTTTCAGGGTGACTTTTTTTCCGTTCACTTTTCCGCCAACGCATTTATCGCCTAATTGTGAATGAATTGCATAGGCAAAATCCAGCAGCGTGGAGCCTGCGGGCATTTTCTTCAGATCTCCTTTGGGCGTGAATACGAATGTTTCATCTTTATAAATATCCAGGCTGAGGTGCTCCATGAAATCAATGACATTGAGGTCGGGATTTTCCAGAATCTCCCGGATTTCTGCCAGCCAGGTGTCAAACCCTGAACTTGCTTTTCCGCCTTTGTATTTCCAGTGGGCTGCCAGTCCCTTTTCTGCCACTTCATCCATCCGCTTTGTGCGGATCTGCACCTCCACCCATCGCTCTTTCGGTCCCATCACCGTGGCATGGAGCGATTCATAGCCATTCGATTTCGGGATGGTTATCCAGTCGCGCATCCGCTCCGGATTTGCCTGATATTGTTCAGATACCACAGAATATGCCGTCCAGCAATCTGATTTTTCATTTTCGGGTTTTGAGTCGAGTACAATGCGAATGGCAAACAAATCCATCACCTCATCGAATGTGACATTTTTTTTCTGCATTTTATTCCAGATGGAGTTGATGGATTTGGTCCGTGCCTTCATTGAAAACTGAAACCCGCGGTTTTCAAGAATCTTCTGAACCGGTTTTACAAATTCGGCGACAAAATCATCACGCTCAACGCTGGTTTCATTCAGCCGCCGGACCACATAGCCGTAACCTTCCGGGTTCTGGTATTTCAGGCAGAGGTCGAGCAGTTCGGAATTGAGCGCATAAAGTCCCAGGCGGTGCGCAAGCGGCGCGTAGAGGTGTGAAGTTTCATTGACCAGCAGCGGACGAACGGACTCGTCATACAAATCGAGGTGCCTCATCATGTGCAGCCGGATTGCCGCTTTGACCAGGATTACACGGACATCGCCGGCAAGGGCGATGAGCAGTTTTCTGTAATTTTCGGGGTGAAGTTCCACGGTATCGGTGCCCAGCGCATTGATTTTTGCAATGCCCTGAAGAATTGAATGGACAGGTTTGCCAAATGTTGCTTCAATTTTGTGGTCATCAAAGCTTTGCCCGATTTCTTCATACACAAGGTTGTGAAGTAACCCGGAAATTACGGAATCGGGGCCTAACCCGATTTCAACGGCAATAATGGCAGCGGCAGCCAGAGAATTCTCCAACATGTATTCCCCCGTTTTGTGCTGCCTTTCCGAATATATTTCCTGTGCAAACCGGAATGCTTCATCCAATCGGTTCAAAGCTTCCGATTCCCAGTTTTTCCGGCAATATTCCCGTAACTGTTCATATTGCTTTATGGTATGTTCCGTTGTTCCCATAAAATAAAAAAGGCTGCACCCGGCAGCCTTCAGATTTTTTTATATTTATTTATCATTATTACGTAGCTGCCTGCGTTTCATCTGCAAAGATACGTTTTCTTAATTCACGGTCGAGCATGAACAGGCCGTTTCCTTTGGCTTCGCCATCAATCAGCTTCAGGCTGTCAATAATTTCCCGGATACTGGCTTCTTCTTCAACCTGCTCATCAATAAACCATTGCAGGAAGCTGGTAGTGGCATGGTCGCGTTCTTCTTCGGCAATATCCACCAGATTATTTATCATTTTCGTTACGTGTTGTTCATGCTCCAGGGATTGCTGTGCCACTTCCAGAACACTGTCGAACTCCACGGGCATCTGGTCGATGCTTTTGAGTTCAACCTTGTTGCCCCGTTCAATTATATATTTGAAAATTTTATTGGCATGGGTCAGTTCTTCCTGATATTGTACATACATCCAGTTGGCAAAACCGGGTAACCCTTTGTTTTCAAACCATGAAGACATGGACAGGTAGAGCAGTGCAGAATATTGTTCTGCATTAATTTGCTCGTTGAGCGCTTCCGTTACTTTTCTTTTTAACATGTTGTGTAATTTTTGGATTAAAGAAAAATTTCAAGAGAATTATTATTTAAAATGCTCAAAGTCAAACTTCAGTCATTTTGAAAAATATAACATTTTGTCAATAAATTATGTTTTCTGAAAAACCGGGTTTTTCTGTCCCTTAAAAGACTAAAAAGTATGTTTAACAATTAGTTCACATATTATTATGAAGCCTGATAATAGCCATAGAAAAACTTTATCCTCTTTAGTTTTTGTATATTTGCGCCCTTAATTTGAATGCCTTTTTATCATTGAAAAAATACAAAATAGCTATGAAAATATTTCTTATTCCTGTTGAAGTGATAAAAAGGTTATTTCCTTTCATTTACATTTCCTGTTTAAACGAAACCAAAAAAACAAGAATTTCATAAAAACAATTTTGAAAAATATATTCAGATGAAAAGTATTAAGTTTGTAAGTGCGGAGGAAGCTGTAAAGGTTATTAAATCCGATGACAGGATCCATTTGCACAGCGTGGCTGTTACGCCGCATCCGTTGATTAATGCCATGTGTGAGCGTGGCCGGAAAAAAGAGTTTAGAAATGTCCGCATTCAGCACATTCACACCGAAGGGCCTGCACCTTATGCAGACCCCGAATTTGAAGGAATATTCCAGTTGGAATCATTTTTTGTAGGGCATAATGTGCGCAAGCAGACTCAGGCCGGTTTTGCAGATTATATCCCGGTGTTTCTTCAGGAAACCCAGCGTCTTATCCGTGAGGGATACCTGAAGGTAAATGTTGCCATGGTTCAGGTGTCGGTGCCCGATAAATTTGGATACACTTCCTTGGGTACTTCAGTGGAGGCTTCGCTTGCGGCAGTGGAAAAAGCAGATACCGTGATTGCCATTGTAAACCCGAATGTGCCGCGTGCATTTGGTGATGCCATGATTCACATCAACGACATTGATGTTTTTGTGGAAGACAACAGCGAGCTGGTTGTTGCAGAACCCGGACCAATCAGCGATATCGACCGGAAAATCGGAAGCTATGTTGCCGAGCTGGTGGAAGACGGCGCCACCCTTCAGATGGGTATCGGGGCAATCCCGAATGCGGTGCTGACCATGTTGGGCAACCACAAAAACTTAGGGGTTCATTCGGAAATGTTCTCCGACGGAATTCTCCCGCTGGTGGAAAGTGGCGTGGTAAACGGAAAAAACAAAAAAATTGACAACGGCAAAATGGTGGCCACTTTCCTGATGGGCTCCAAAAAGCTGTACGATTTTGTACATGACAATCCGGGAGTACTTATGAAGGATGTGAAGTACACAAACCGGGTGAGTGTGATTGCCCAGAATCCAAGAGTAACTGCCATCAATTCCGCGTTGCAGGTGGATATTACCGGGCAGGTTTGCGCCGATTCACTGGGAACCATTTTCTATTCGGGCGTTGGCGGGCAAATTGACTTTTTGCGCGGCGCTTCGCTCAGCAGCGGCGGGAAACCGATCATCGCCATGCAGTCGGCTACAAATAAAGGAATCAGCAAAATAGCTCCGATTCTGACGCCGGGCTCCGGCGTGGTCAGCACCAGAGCCAACATTCATTGGCTGGTGACCGAATACGGGGCTGTTAATCTCTACGGACGCACTTTGCAGGATCGTGCAAAACTGATTATGTCAATTGCTCATCCTGATGCACGTGAAGAGCTTGACAGGGCTGCCTTTGAAAGATTTGGCCCGCATTTCCATTTCGTTTCGGGAAAACAGGAAAACGATTAATATAAAATAGCAGAAACATGAAAATTTCACATATTGAACATATCGGTATTGCCGTGAACAGCCTTGATGAGGCAATCCCGTTTTATGAAGAAGTTCTGGGTTTGAAATGCTATGCCGTGGAAGAGGTGCAGGATCAGAAAGTGAAGACTGCCTTTTTTATGGCGGGGCAAACCAAGATTGAGCTTCTGGAATCCACCGACCCGGAAGGCCCGATTGGAAAATTCATTGAAAAGAGAGGGCAGGGAGTCCATCACATTGCCTATGCAGTAGATAATGTGGATAACGCGCTGAGCGAACTGGAAAGCAAGGGGGTGCGTCTGATTGACCAGAAAAGCAGAAAGGGCGCCGAGGGATTGAATATCGGTTTTTTGCATCCAAAATCAACCTTGGGCGTATTGACCGAATTGTGCAGCAAATAGAAAATCAATAGAAATCGTTTAATATGAGCACACAGGATAAAATTATAAAATTGATTGAATTACGGGCTGAAGCTAAACTTGGAGGAGGCATCAAGCGAATTGAAGCACAGCACCGTAAAGGGAAATTTACCGCACGTGAGCGCATTGAAATGCTGCTCGACGAGGGAAGTTTTGAAGAGTTTGACATGTTTGTGACTCACCGCAGCACCAATTTCGGTATGGAAAAAAAGAAAATCCTTGGTGATGGTGTGGTTACGGGACATGGAACCATTGATGGCCGCGTTGTTTATGTTTTTGCTCAGGACTTTACCGTTTTTGGTGGGTCATTGTCGGAGACTATGGCTTTGAAAATATGCAAGATGATGGATATGGCTATGAAAATGGGATGCCCGGTGATTGGTATTAACGATTCGGGTGGCGCACGCATTCAGGAGGGAGTCAATTCCCTGGCGGGATATGCTGAGATATTCCAGCGTAACATCATGGCTTCAGGGGTTATTCCGCAAATTTCTGCAATATTCGGCCCGTGTGCCGGTGGTGCAGTTTATTCTCCTGCCCTTACCGATTTTGTGATGATGACCGAAGAGAATTCTTATATGTTTATTACCGGCCCTAAAGTAGTAAAATCTGTCACCGGGGAAGATATTTCAACTGAAGATTTAGGGGGCGCTGACGTGCATGCCGGCAAATCAGGGGTTTCTCATTTTAAAGTTGAAAATGAAGAAGAAGGGCTCTTGCTGATTCGTAAATTGATCTCTTATCTGCCGCAAAATAATCTGGAGGAAGCTCCTGTTTTTTCAAGCAATGACCCTATTGACAGGATGGAGGATAGTTTGAATGAAATTATTCCGAACAATCCAAATCTTCCTTATGACATGAAGAATGTGATTCATGCCATAGTTGACAAAGGTGAGTTTTTGGAAGTCCACCGGAATTATGCCCGCAATATTATAGTTGGTTTTTCTCGTTTCAATGGCACATCGGTGGGTATAGTTGCCAATCAGCCTAATTTTCTGGCCGGCGTACTGGATTGCGATGCTTCACGAAAAGCAGCTCGTTTCGTGCGTTTTTGCGATGCTTTTAATATTCCTATACTTACTTTGGTGGATGTTCCGGGATTCCTGCCCGGCTCGGGCCAGGAGTATGCAGGTATCATTACACATGGCGCCAAGCTTATGTTTGCCTATGGCGAAGCCACAGTGCCAAAGGTTACGGTGACACTTCGGAAATCTTATGGCGGGGCGCATGATGTGATGAGCTGCAAACAGCTTAGAGGCGATTTCAATTATGCATGGCCCACAGCTGAAATTGCGGTGATGGGCGCTTCAGGAGCAGTTGAGATTTTGGAGGGTAAAAATATTCGCGCCATTGACGACCCGGAAGAGAAAGCAAAATTCATAGCCGAAAAAATTACCGACTATGATGAAAAATTTGCCAATCCCTATGAGGCAGCATCATATGGATACATTGATGATGTAATTGAGCCTAGAAATACACGTTTTCGTGTGATTCGTGCTTTTCAGGCCTTGCAGAGCAAAAAGCTTGTCAATCCATTGAAAAAACATTCTAATATTCCACTTTAATATGAATATGTTTTTAGATATGCAATTGAGTGGCATCTTATTATGGGCGGCTATCGGGATTTTGGTAGTTTTTATTTCATTGGCAATTTTGGTGCTCGCATTTCAATTTCTTGGTCGCCTGAGCAAAAAACGGACGCTCAGTTTTAAGTTTAAAACATCAACCAAAGGCGATACAGGGATTATGTATGAAGATACCTTGACCGGCCAGCAAGTGGCTGCCATCTCTATGGCGCTGCATCTCATTTTAAGCGATGAGCATGATGAGGAGAGTAATATTATCACTATTAAAAGGATTGAAAGACGCTACTCTCCCTGGAGTTCAAAAATATATGGTTTAAGAAATTTTACCCGGTAAAATATTAACATAAGAATATACGAAACGTACATGTACGTTCCATACAACCGATATAAAAAAACATTGTATGAAAAAATTTAATTTCACTATTAGCGGCAACGAATACTCTGTAAATATAAAGAGCATTGAGGAAAATATTGCCAAACTCGAAGTCAATGGCACACCCTATAAAGTTGAAATACACAAAGAGATCAAAACTTCAAAAACTCCTGTGGTTTTGGTTCGGAAAGATGTACAGACCAAACAAGGGGATGACAGATTAAAGGAAAACCTGAGCCCGGTGGCAGAAAGTAAAAGGCCAAGTGCACGCACTATTAAATCCCCTCTTCCCGGAAGCATTATAAAAATAAATGTAGCTGTGGGAGACACATTCAAGGATGGAGACGTTTTGATGGTGATGGAATCCATGAAAATGGAAAACAACATATTGGCTGAACGCAATGGTAAAGTTTTGAGAGTTTTTGCATCGGAAGGAAAATCTGTATTGCAAGATGAAGATTTATTTGAAATTCAATAGGGTTATGCTAAAAATAATGAGGAGATTAACGCTTACACTATCTCTGATATGTTTTTTCAGTATCGTGCAGGCGTTTGGACAAACAGGCTACATTTCAGCTACATGGGAAAGTTTGAATGCATTCTGGTCAAATACAGGATTTGCAAACTTTGAATTCAAATATTTATTCATGATTGGCGTTGGGATAGTTTTTATCTTCCTGGGTGTTAAAAAGAATTGGGAACCACTATTGTTGGTGCCTATAGGATTTGGGATGATAGTTGGTAATATCCCCTTTTCATCAGGCTATGAAATAGGCATATATGAGGAAAACTCAGTACTAAATATCCTGTACTCCGGTGTAGTTAGGGGCTGGTATCCCCCTCTGATCTTTTTAGGAATCGGTGCCATGACTGATTTTTCATCGCTTATCTCAAATCCAAAGTTGATGTTGTTGGGTGCAGCTGCACAAATGGGCATCTTCCTGACTTTCATCGGAGCTTTCATTTTAGGCTTTACGCCGCAGCAGGCGGGTGCAATAGGGATTATAGGCGGAGCTGATGGCCCGACAGCTATTTTCCTGTCCTCTAAATTAGCTCCTGAAATGATTGGGACTATCGCCGTGACGGCCTATTCATACATGGCTTTGATTCCTCTGCTTCAACCGCCGGTGATGAGATTGCTGACTTCGAAAAAAGAAAGATTAATCAGGATGAAACCACCACGCGTTGTATCCAAAACAGAAAAAATAGCATTTCCGGTTATCGGATTGATACTGACAGCTTTCATCTCACCCAGCGCTTTGCCGCTGTTAGGTATGTTGTTTCTGGGAAACTTACTGAAGGAATCTACTGTTACGGAAAGGCTGGCAGAAACTGCCAGATTTGCCCTGATTAACAGTATAACCATATTGCTTGGTTTTACTGTTGGTGCATCCACACAAGCCGACAGGTTTATAACGTGGGATTCATTGAAAATTTTTGGACTGGGAGCATTATCTTTTATTATAGCTACAGCTTCTGGTGTTGTGTTTGCTAAAATAATGAACCTCTTTCTGAAAGAAGGGAATAAAGTGAATCCGTTGATTGGTTCTGCCGGTGTTTCAGCTGTTCCGGCTGCTGCACGCGTGTCGCAGGAGCAGGGGCTCCGGGCTGACAAAACCAACCATTTGCTGATGCACGCCATGGCGCCTAATGTCGCCGGGGTTATCGGTT
>CAZVAD010000032.1:0-22456 GCA_964624645.1 uncultured Mariniphaga sp. | reverse complement strand
AGCGCCGGAAATCAGTTCATCGCCTTTGAAAAAGCAGCTTTCGGGGCGTTGAAGCTGAAACTTCAGTCTGTAGAAAAACCGGATACGGTTATCGTTCATCTGGGAGAAGACAAAACTGACGGGAACTCGGTGAACAGAAAACCCGGCGGATCAATCATCTACAACCGGGTGGAGATTGTTTTACAGCCCGGCAAGGCGGAATATCTCGTTCAGATTCCGCGGTTTGTTTCCCACTATCCCAACAGTCAGGTGCTGGCGGAACACATGCCCGAAGTCACCTCATTCCGCTATGCGGAAATTGAAGGGTTGAAGGAAGATTTATCCCCTGACAAAATCCGCCAACTGGCGCTGCTGTATCATTTTGACGACAACGCCGCCGGCTTCACATCTTCAGATGACAACCTGAACCAAATCTGGGCGCTCTGCAAACACACCCTGAAAGTTACCCCGTTTATGGGCGTTTATATTGATGGCGGGGCGCGTGAGCGGATGCCTTATGAAGCGGATGCTTTCATGCAGCAGGTTTCGCACTACTGTGTTGACCGGGAGTTTGCCATTCAGCGCTACACGGCCGATTTTCTGATTTATAACCCAAGCTGGCCCACCGAATGGCATCTGCACATGGTGTTGATTGCCTGGGCCGATTATATGGCTACCGGCGATGCCCGTTTTCTGGAAAAACGATACGATGAACTGAAAAAGAAAACACTGCTTCCGCTTGCCCGGGAAGACGGGCTGATCAGCACCCGCACCGGACTGGTAACTCCCGCTTTTCTGGAAAGTATCCATTATCCGGGAAAAGGTTTCCGGGACATCGTGGACTGGCCGCAGGGAACGCCGGCAAATGAAACCGAACTGCGGAGCGGGCATGGAAGCGTTTCTCTTGCCGGAGAGACCGACCGTTTTGTATTTACCGACATCAACACGGTGGTCAATGCCTTCCATTACCGGAATCTGGTGCTGATGGGAAAGATTGCCGCAGTGCTTAGCAAAACGGATGAAGTCCGTTTTTTTGAAGAGCAGGCAAAACTGGTAAAGTCATCATTCAATGAAAAACTGCTGAATAAAGAAACCGGCATCTATACCGATGGCGAAGACACGGAGCACAGCGCCCTCCACTCCAATATGTTTCCGGTGGCTTTCGGGCTTGCGCCCGGAAGTTTTTATCCGGGAATCAGGGATTTCCTGATATCCAGAGGCATGGCATGCAGTCCGGGAATGTCCATGTATCTTTTTGATGCACTCTATGAAACGGGCGCCGGTGACTATGCGCTTCAGCTGCTCACCTCAGAAAGCGACCGGAGCTGGATGAACATGATCCGGTTTGGCACCACGGTCACCTCCGAAGCATGGGATTTGAAATACAAAAGAAACATGACATGGAACCATGCATGGAGCGCCATTCCGGCCTACGTGATCAGCCGGAAGATATGCGGCATTGAACCGCTGGAGCCCTCTTTCAGAAAAATACGCATAAAACCCCATCCGGGGAAACTGGAACATGCAAAAATCAACCACCCGACCATCCGTGGCGCCGTGCAGGTGGAATTTGAAAATTCAGAGAATTCCTTCACTTTGCAGGTGACCATTCCGCCAAACTGTACGTCCGATATCTATCTGCCCTTGAAATCCGGGCAATTCACCATCACGCAAAATGGAAAAACTGTGGAAGGGAAAATCGTGGATAATCACGTTCTACTGGCTGACATCGGGCCAGGAAAATTTATGTTTGAAATAAAAGTTTAAACTTTGGAAAATCATTATTCTGCCTACAGGGAACTCCGCCAAAAAGTGGATTCGGTTTCAGAAAAACTGACTCAAAAACATAAATCACAGCTGCAATGCAAAATAGGTTGTGACCTCTGCTGCATGGACTACAGCATTCTGCCCGTGGAGTTTTACTCCATGCGTGAAGAGTTGAAAGCCAAAAACCCTGATAAAAAATCCATTTCAAAAACCGGAAAAACCAATGCGGATGACTGTGTTTTTTTGAAAGATCACGCCTGCATCATCTATGAATCACGGCCAATAATCTGCCGGACACACGGGCTCCCGCTGCTCTATGCCGGCGAAGACGGAGAATGGGAACTCTCAACCTGCGAGCTGAATTTCAGGGATTTTGACTATGAAGAGTTCACGGAAAAAAACACCTTTCCGCAGGACGTTTTCAACAGTAAACTTTTCATGCTGAACCGGTCATTTATTTCCGGATTTAAGGAAAAAAACTTCGGCGATTTTGAACTGATTCCCCTGAGAAAGTTAACCGAAGAGCTATAAAGTCACCTGTTTCAACAAACCAGGCGGCAGCCGGAAATTTCACATTCTTCCGGATTGCATTCCGATTTAAAATCCATTCCCGGATTCAATGTTTCCTTTTGTTTAAAAAGTAAATTGAACGGAAGAAATGAGGCCGGAACAGGCCTGATGAACCAAATTGTGCTATTTTTGCCCAAAAATTTAGAAGTTCATCACATATATGATCAGCAGAAGGATTATTCGAACAAAGGCGCTGCAGATTTTGTACGCCTATTACACTTCAGAAGCCAAATCATTGGGCAATACAGAGAAAGAATTGCTTTTTTGTCTTGGAAAAACGTACGACCTCTACCACTTTTTAATGATTCTGATTATTGAAATTGCAGACCACGCCGAACAGTTAATCGAGATAAAAAAGAACAAGCATCAGCCCACCTACGATGACCTTCACCCAAACACCCGTTTTGTCAACAACCGCGTTATTGCCATGTTGCGGGAAAACAAGGAGTTGAACAGTTACATACAAAATAAAAAACTGAGCTGGGTCAATCATCCTGAGCTGATTAAAGAGCTGTATCTTTTTCTTCAGGAATCTGATTTTTACCAGGAATACATGGCCGGCACAGGGCACTCATTCGCCGAGGACCGGAAATTCATTGAAAAATTGCTGAGCAATATCATTCTGGTGACGGAAGACCTGTATGAATCGCTTGAAGAGATGAGCATTTACTGGAATGACGATATGGAATTCACGGTTTCCATGGTCATTAAAACCATAAAAAAGTTTAATGCCCGCTCAGATTCCGACCACAGCCTGATGCCGATGTTTAAAGACGAGGACGATCGTGACTTTGCCAAAAATCTCCTGCGAAAATCCATTTTGAACCATGACGAATTGCGGCTGCTCATCAAAGAGCATTCACGCAACTGGGATATCGACAGAATCGCCTTTATGGACATCCTGATCATGCAGCTTGCAATCACTGAATTTCTTTATTTTCCTTCCATACCCACAAAGGTAACTCTGAATGAGTACATTGAGCTGTCCAAGTTTTACAGTACGGAAAAAAGCCGGAACTTCATCAACGGAATTCTTGACAAAGCGCTGAAGGAACTGAAAACTTCAAATAAAATCAATAAAGCCGGCAGAGGGCTTATTGGCGAAGAAGAAGAATAGATTCCTGATTCTGATACAGGAACCAAAACAAATCCCTATTTTTGCAAAAATAACCGATTGAAAATTTACTTTTAATGATTCATATCATGTTACATAATTTACTGATGATGCAGCCTCAGGGAGAGGGTGCGCCAAATCCTTTTATGAGCTTTTTGCCGTTGCTGCTGATTGTGGCGGTTTTCTACTTCTTTATGATTCGTCCGCAGATGAAACGCCAGAAAGAGGTCAGACAGTTTCGCGAAAGCCTCTCCAGAGGCGACAAAGTGGTAACAACCGGCGGAATTTACGGTAAAATTGTGGAAGTAAAAGAGACGGCCATAATTCTGGAAATTGCAAAAGATGTCCACATCAAAGTGGATAAAAACGGCATCATCAAGGATATGAGTGATGCCCCGCAGCAAAGATAACAGCGCCGGAAGCGAATTCCGGTTCATTGAGTCAATCCGGGTTTTCAACGGGCGGGCCGAAAACCTGAAAAAGCACCAGCAACGGATAGACAATACTCTTGCTTTCCATTTTGATGGCAGGGGATCCATCCTGTTGCAGGAGATTATCCGGCACAATCCACCCCCGGAAACCGGTCTGTTCAAACTGCGGATTGTTTATGCGGACGCCATTGAAAAAGTTGAATATCTCCCCTACCGGATTCCTCATTTCCGGAAATTTCAATGTTTTTCTCTGCCGGAGGATTTTGAATACCGGTTTAAATCTGCCAACCGGAAAATTTTTGATGAATTTTCTCAGCAGGCCCAACCGGATATTCTGCCTGTTCTGATTCAGCGCGGCCTGGTCACCGACTCCACATTTTCCAACCTGATTTTCAAAAGAAAAGACGAATGGTTCACGCCCGCTGCTCCGCTGCTGCACGGAGTTCAACTGCAAAAAATAATGGAGACACACCGTGTGCAAAGCATTGAAATCCGTAAAAACGAGCTCAAAACCTTTGACGCCATCTATCCGGTCAACGCACTGAATCCGATAGGCTCTATCGCTCCGGTTCCGGTTGTTTAACCGGATTTTATAGCATTGTTATAAGCACTTGCTGATGCAATGTCTCCCGTAACTTAAGGGACAGAAAGAAAGGGAAATTCGCAAAACTAATATTTTATCGGATAGTGATGTTTAAGCCGCGAAAACAGTTCCTGCGCAATTTCCCCTTCTCAGAGCTATCTTATTTTCGTCTATTTCAATCCTTTTAGTTTCAGATAAGGTTCGATGGAGGGTTCTTTGCCGCGGAAGTTTTTGTAAACCACCATTCCGTCGTCGGCGCCGCATTTTGTAAGTAATGTGCGGAACCTTGCGGCAACTTCGGGGTTAAAAATATCCCCGGTTTCCTTGAACGCATAAAAGGCATCGGTATCCAGCACGCCGGCCCAGTAATAGACGTAATACCCGGCAGAGTATCCGCCACTGAAAATATGGGAGAAATAGGTGCTGCGGTATCGCGGCAGAATTTCATCAATCAGTCCGATATTTTTCATTGCTTCTGTTTCAAAAGCACGGATATCGGCAATATCCGGATTTTTTGCCGTATGGAAATCCATATCCAGCAGGGCTGCCGCCACAAATTCCCCGGTTTCAAATCCCTGATTGAAAGTGCCGCTCATTTCCAGTTTCTCGATGAGTTCATCAGGAATCGGCTCACCGGTCTGGTAATGCAGCGCATAAACTTTCAGCACCTCGGGTTCGGCAGCCCAGTGCTCCATCACCTGTGAGGGCAGTTCCACAAAATCGCGGGGCACGTTTCCGGCGGTCCGGTCATAGGGCCCGTCAGAGAACAGTCCGTGCAGCGCGTGCCCGAACTCATGGAAAAGTGTCCTGACTTCGTCAAAACTCAGCAGCGCCGGCATGTTGCCCGACGGACGGGTAAAATTCATTACAATCGACCCGATGCGGGGAATACGTTTGCCGTCGCGGTAGGTAGCGCTTCTGAAACCGGTTGACCACGCTCCCACCCTTTTGCCGTCGCGCGGATGGAAATCAAAATACATCACCCCCAGATTGGAACCGTCGGCTTCCAGCACTTCATACACTTCCGCTTCTTCGTGATAGGTAGGCCAGTCACGCGGTTCAAGCTTCAGTCCGTACAGTTTTTCAACCACATAGAACAATCCCTTCTTGGCATTATCGAGACTGAAATAGGGTTTGAGCGCCTCTTCGTCAAGGTCAAACCTCTGTTTCCGGAGCTTTTCGCTGTAATACCACCAATCCCATGAAGCAAGTTTGAAATCAGCGCCTTCGCTGTCGGCAATAGCCTGCATCTCCTCCAAATCCTTCTTTGCCATCTCCATTGCCGGCTCCCAGAGCTGCAGCAGAAATTCGTAAACAGCGGCGGGAGTTTTGGCCATATTGATGTCGATGATGAATTCCGCATGATTGGCAAATCCGAGGAGCTTGGCTTTTTCGTCGCGGAGTTTCACCATCTTTTGAATCACCTCCTTGTTGTCAAAAGCGTTGTCATTGTCGCCACGCATGAAATAGCCGCGGTAGAGTTTTTCGCGCAAATCGCGGTTTTTTGCATACTGCAAAAAGGGAAGCATGCTGGGCTTCGCAAGGGTGAAAACCCATTTTCCCTCCTCGCCGAAAGCTTTGGCATCATCGGCTGCACGGGCGATCACATCATCGGTCAGACCGTCCAGATCATCCCTGTTGTCAACCACCAGTTTGAAATTGCGGTTGGTCTCTGCAAGCAGATTTTCACCAAACTGAAGGCTCAGTTTTGACAGTTCTTCATTGAGGGTTCTGAGTTTTTCCTGATCTCCGGCGGAAAGATTGGCGCCGCCCCGCACAAAATCCTGATAATACTTCTCCGTGGCACGCAACTGTTCCTTGTCAAGGTTCAGTTCGTTTCTCTTCTCATAAACGCTTTTGATTCTTGCAAACAACTGCGGATTCAGCGAAATGTTGTCGTAGTGTCTGGTCATCAGGGGAGATACCTCGCGGGCAAGTTCCTGCATTTCGTCGTTTGTGTCTGCCGAGTTCAGCGGATAAAACGTGCCGGTAACCTTTCCCAATAATTCGCCTGCCTTGTCAAAAGCCAGTATGGTATTTTCAAAATCCGGTTCAGCCGTATTGGCAAGAATGGCATCAATCTCAGCTTCATGCTGCCTGATGCCCTCTTTCAGCGCCGGCAGGTAATCTGCAATCCGGATTTCATCAAACGGAGGGACACCGTAGGGTGTTGTCCACGTTTTCAAAAAAGGGTTTTCCATATCGTTTTTCGATTCTTTTTTCCGGTTCTGGCAGGAAAGGAAAGCCATGCCCGCCACACAGAAAATAATTAATAACTTTTTCATTTTGTAAACTTTTTGATTTTTTAAAGGTACAAAAATAGTCAGTTTAAACCGGTATTCCATAAGTTTTGAAGAAAGAAAAGTGGATAGTGAGCCATCGGTAAACAAAACAAAATATTTACACGTTCTGCTTTTGTGCTTTTTATTAATTTTGCATCCCAAATGCTGAAATATAAATGGATATAAAAATTCTTCATGCTTTTCTGCTCACCACATTTGCAGGGCTGTCAACAGGAATCGGAAGCGCCATTGCCTTCCTTGCCCGGCGGACGAATGCCAAACTGCTGACTGTTTCCCTCGGCTTTTCGGCGGGGGTAATGATCTATATCTCGTTTGTGGAAATTTTTGCGAAAGCAAAAACAATTTTCAGCGCCAGATTTGGCCTGATGACAGGGGCAATCTACACCACCGTAGCTTTTTTCGGAGGGATATTGCTCATCGCCATCATCGACCGGTTTATCCCTTCGTTTGAAAATCCTCACGAAATCCGCTCGGTAGAGGAGATGTCGGAAAACAAGGTCAAAAAAAACAATAAGCTCTACCGCACCGGAATCTTCACCGCAATTGTGGTGGCAATCCACAATTTCCCTGAAGGGATTGCCACATTTATGACAGCGCTAAACGATCCTTCCATCGGGATAGCCATTGCCATTGCGATTGCTATCCATAATATCCCTGAAGGGATTGCAGTTTCTGTCCCGATTTTCTATGCAACGGGCGACCGCCGGAAGGCGTTCTGGTATTCCTTTCTTTCAGGGCTTGCCGAGCCTGCGGGTGCAATTCTGGCCTATGTGATTTTGCTTCCTTTTATCAAATCGGGCGATTCTGAAATATTCTTTGCTTCCATCATGGCTGCCGTAGCAGGAATTATGGTATTCATTTCACTGGATGAACTGCTCCCTTCGGCAAAGGAGTATGGCGAGCATCATTGGGCGATCTACGGGCTGATTGGCGGCATGGCGGTCATGGCCGTTAGTCTAATCGCTTTTCTTTAGCGCCTTGTAATATTTGCACACCTCTTTCAGTCCGCAAATTTCACATTTGGGTTTTCGTGCCACGCACACGTATCTCCCGTGCAGAATCAGCCAGTGGTGCGCAATGGACACCAGTTCTTCGGGAATATATTTCATCAGTTGCCTTTCGGCTGCCAGCGGGGTTGTGGCATTAGTTGTCAATCCAATGCGTGCGGCAACCCTGAACACATGGGTATCCACTGCCAGCGCAGGTTTATTGTAAACAACCGAAGCAATCACATTTGCTGTTTTGCGGCCAACCCCGGGAAGTTTCTGGAGATCGTCCACATCGTCGGGCACCTTTCCGTCAAAAAGCTCCAGTAATTTCCGGGCCATCCCCACAAGGTGCTTCGATTTGTTATTTGGATAGGAGCAGCTTCTGATGTATTCAAACACTTCTGCCGGTTCGGCTTCCGCCATTTTCTCGGGAGTGGGATAACGCTTCAGAAGTTCGGGAGTGATCAGGTTCACGCGCTTGTCCGTGCATTGTGCAGAAAGAATGACAGCCACAATCAACTGAAACGGGTTTTCATATTCCAGCTCGGTTTCGGCCACCGGCATGGTTTCCTGAAAAAACCGGATGACATATTCAAACAGCTCCTTTTTACGCATTTCTTACAATTTTTGTCAAAGTAAACGATTTTTTGGTTTTTCAAGCAACTTCAATCCTTCCCGAGAGCTAAAAGGACCATTTTTCCTCTTTTGAAAAAGAAATGTATTCGGGATTATATCCGGCCAAAAAACTGACAAAAATAGATTCTATTATATGATCCGGTTACTCCGGAAACAAAAAAACGGAAAGTACAATAGTAAATTAAAAATGTAACGATTGTATAAATAGATAACTTATTAATCCGTGGAATCCGGATATCATCAGAGATAACAGGCCAGGCAGCAGGGATCATAACACCGCCCGAAATTTCACAAATGTCAACAGGAGTTGCCTTGTATTGTTTACAACCCACTTTCAGACGCCTCGCTGTCTGAGTTCAACGCCTCCACCGTTTCTTTCGCCTTTTCAATTTCCGGCTGGTTTTCGCGGATAAAATGAATCACTTCTTTCAGCGTTTCGGAAAAGTTCTCAAAATCTTCGGCATACAAAAACAATTTGTGTTTTTCATACCTGAAATTTCCCGGCTCAATAAATTTTCTCTTACTCTCGGTAATGGTCAGGTAATACTCGTTGTTTCGCGTATTTTTCACGTCGAAAAAATAGGTACGCTTACCTGCCCGGATGGTCTTGGAGAAAATTCCCTCATAGGCAACGAATTCCTGTTCTTTATTTTCTCTCTTTTCGTCAGCTCTTTCCATGGTGTTAATTTTCGGTTTTTGTTGAAAAGACCAAAAATAGAAAAAATTTCATGGAAAAGTAAACACACCCTGACAAATTAGAGGCGCTGAACGATACAAAAGTGCCTATGCAGCTGTATCTCAGGACTCTGCCCCGCCACCAATCAGTTTGCTGCGTTCAATGGACTGAAGCGCCAGATAGTTGTCGCCGAATTTTTCCAGATTGTCAATCTCATCGTCATACTGGTCAAAGTGCCTCTCCTCGTCTTCCACCAACGATTCAAAAAGTTTTTTGGAAACCGCGTCGGCATTCTTTGCACATTCATTCGCCCATTTGTTGTAGTCGGCTGCACTCTCATCTTCCATTTGCGCCGCCATTTTGAGCATCTCCTTGACATTCTGAACCTGTTTCACCTCGCCGGAAAGTTTCATATCCACATCGCCCTTCAGGAAAATTATGCGTTCGGCTAATTTTTCAACATGCACCATCTCTTCAATGGCTGTGCGTTTAAACAGATTAGCCAGCAGGTCATACCCCTGATCGTCGCAATGGAAGTGAAAATACATGTACTGATGTACTGCCAGAAGTTCCTCGGCAACTGCCGCATTCAATAATTCAATGCTTTTTTCTTTCATTTCGGTTGAAATTTTATTTTTATTCCATGCGAAGGTAAAAAAAAGAGTTCTATCTCAAAAACTGAAATAGCTGTTTCAATGGAAATGTAATTGTATTCCACGCTTGCCGGACTTATTTTTCAATCCAGCCCACAATTTTTTCGTCATCGGGCTTCACCTTGGGCGCCACCATATCCACCAGATTTCCGTTTTCATCAATGAGGTATTTTTGAAAATTCCACTGCACTTCAGAATCCAGAACGCCGTTCTCTTTCTGGGAAGTCAGCCATTTATACAGTGGGTGCATGTCTTCGCCCTTCACTGAAATTTTTGACATCATGGGAAAGGATACTCCATAATTCATCTGGCAGAACTGTGCAATTTCGGCATCGGTTCCCGGTTCCTGTTCGTTGAAATTATTTGCCGGAAAGCCGATAATCACAAATTTTTCTCCTCCGTATTTGTCATACAGTTGCTGAAGCTGCTCATACTGGGGAGTCAATCCACATTTTGATGCGGTATTGACAACCAGCACTTTTTTTCCTTTCAAAGTTGAAAGATCAAATGCGTTTCCTTCGATATCCTTCACCACAAAATCATAAAACGACTTCTGTGCGGAAACACCATGCGCCGCAGCTATCATGCTGAAAATAAAAATCATCTTTTTCATTGCTCAATGTTTTTCTCACTCAGGAAAACAAACCTGAAAAAATAATGTTCCCTGAAACTGCAAATTCAGCGAGCGGATTTCCATGCAGAAACAACCTCCTCCAATTTTTCATCAAAACCGGGTTGTGAGCGGTAAAAAACCTGATTGTCAACTTTCTGAATATCCTCTGCTTTGGTGGCATTGTATTGAACCGGAAGAGTGTTTTCCTCGCAAAACAGAAAATTTTCTTTCACCAGATTGGTTGTAGCCTGATGAAAACGAAGCGGGGATTTTGCAATATTGTAGATGACATTGTTTGCCACAACCACATCGGTAGTCCCTTCATCAAGGAACATTCCGTTACTTTCCGCCCGGCCTGCATTCAGGCTCACATCGTGAATCAGATTTCCGGTTATTCTGCTTCCGGGCTGGAGACCAAGCATATATACCCCGCCACCGTCGCTGAGTTTCTGCATGATATGGTGAATGTGATTGCCGTCAATTGTATTTTCACGGCACGGCGTCGGGGTGGGATTCCACATCCAGCCAATGGAAATTCCGGTGTAGGGCAGATTGAAAATTTCATTGTTGCTGATTGTTGTTCCGGCAGTAAAGCCACACCACACACCAACCGCACCATAAAATTGCTTTCCGCACTCCGTTATGATGCAGTTTTCAATCCTGTTCCCGGAAGCAACCTGCTCCGGCGCTGATTTCCACCACTCCTCACCATGCACTTGCCGGTCTCTCCCCTCGCCTATCATCACGCCATTCCCGGAAATATCCCTGAACTGCGAATCCGAAATTATGCAGTTGCTGCATCCTGCAGCAAGCCAGATTCCGGTGCCGCCCAGATTTTCAAAAACACAGTTATTGAACGAACAATTCTCCAGCCACTCGCCCATCACAGCGGGCGGAACCACATTCCACGCGCCATTTTCGGGACGCGGGTCAAAATGGCAAGCTTGTATGCCACAGTAACCTCTTTGAGGAATATTCCAGGCGGAATGCCTGAAGGCAATGCCCTCAAAATGAATGTTCTTCAATGGCTTTTCATTTGTACCGGACAGTGTTACCAGTCCCTCCGAAAACGGCACAGTGATTTCCAGCTCAGTGGGCAAAATATTGTCAGGCAGCTTCAGATAAACATTCTTTTCTGCCTCGTAGATAAACCATTCATAGTCCGCATCCAAAAACTTCAGGTCATTTTCCAGATAGTAACGTGGATTAGGTTCCCAATTGTCAATGTTGAAAAAGGCAAGTCCCCGGGTGCCGATAGTATCAATAGCCGTAAGATTATTTTGCTCATAATCAATATTCTTCACACGGATTCTTGAAATTGACCAGTCGTGCAGAAACACCAGCTCAGTGTTTCCGGCAACATTGGGAGCCGGAAAATCATCTGGTTCAAAATAGAAATTGGTACGCCGGTCTTCCCCACTTTTTTGGATGCGCAAAAACCCGTCATTGGGAAACCGCGCCCTCACAGCCCGCTGGTTCCCAATAAAAAGCTCACGCGGCATTTGCCTGCCGTGAAAAACTCCGGGCAGTTTGGCCACCCACAGGCCATCTTCCTGCTCCTGCCAGTTCTCCACGAAAACTCCTCCCGAAATGACCGGTTTTGCTCCGTTCAAAGCATTGATATATAATCCGCCGGTTGAATTGCTCAGCCTTTCTGATTGAATTTCAAAAGGCTTTTGAATAGAATATTTTCCATCGGCAAGCCATATCCGGCAATTTTTCCGGGGATTCTTTTCAAAGGAAATTTCAGCAGCTTCCACCGCTTTCTGAATGGTGGCAAACGGTTTTCTGCGTGAGCCTGTGCTCAGGTCGTCTCCTTCGGGAGAAACAAAATACTCAGCATCACAAGCTGAAAAAAGCCCTAAAATCAGGGCAAACAGAAAAGGTTTGATTAAAATAGTTCTCATATCATCCTTATTTTGATTTTTATTTACAATTCTGTCCGGGCAAAAGGCACAACATCCTGTGTGGCAAACTCACCGTTCAAAAATTTATAATAACCAGTGATTGCAATCATCGCGGCATTGTCCATTGTGTATTCAAACTTTGGAATGTAAAGCTTCCATTTGTGTTTTTCTGCAAGTTCCTTTAAAGTATTCCGAAGGCCGGAATTGGCGGAAACGCCGCCTGCAAGTGCAATCTCACGAATTCCGGTCTGTTTTGCCGCTTTTTTCAATTTATTCAGTAAAATATCAATAATGGTATGTTGCAGCGAAGCGCACAGGTCGTTTAAATTCTCTTCGATGAAATTTTTATTCTCCTTCAGATTATCACGCAAAAAATAGAGAAAACTGGTTTTCAATCCGCTGAAACTATAGTCGAGCCCTGAAATCCGCGGCTTTGAAAAAGCAAACCGGTGAGGATTGCCACTTTTTGCGAGCCGGTCAACATGCGGGCCTCCCGGATAAGGCAATCCCATGACTTTCGCACATTTATCAAACGCCTCGCCGGCAGCATCATCAATGGTTTGCCCGATCACTTCCATATCCAGGTAGTCGCGCACAAGAATTATCTGGGAGTTTCCACCCGAAACAAGCAGGCACAAAAACGGAAATTGCGGCGGATTGTAAATTCCCTGCTGTTCCCGGATAAAAAGCGCCAGCACATGTCCCTGAAGATGATTGACTTCAATGAGCGGAATGCCGGCAGCCAATGAAAATCCCTTTGCGAAAGAAGCGCCAACGAGCAGTGAACCAAGCAGACCGGGACCGCGCGTGAACGCCACCGCAGAAATCTCATTTTTGGCAATTCCGGCGCGGGCAATCGCCCGGTCAACTACCGGAACAATATTTTGCTGATGTGCGCGCGAAGCCAGTTCAGGCACAACCCCGCCATACTCTTCATGCACTTTTTGCCCGGCAATCACATTGGATAGAATCACCCCGTCGCGAATCACCGCCGCCGAAGTGTCATCGCAGGAAGATTCAATGCCCAAAATGGTAATGCTGGCATTTTTTTTGTCGGTTATCCTTGCTTCATCTATCTTTGTTTTATCCATTTTTTAAACTGATTTACCCTGATTTCTGTTAAAGTTATTAAATATTGCCGGTTTATAAATCAACTGCTTTGGTGATGATTTTATACCTGAAATAAATTAAGTTCGTCTCATAATTGTAAAAAGCAAAATTATTAAAAATAGCTGGAAAATATTACTTATTGTTCTGACAGTCCTCATCTGTTTTTCAGGAGGTGCATATTTCGCTATGCAAAGTAGCGCCGTTCAGACCTGGCTGACCCGGATTGTAGCAACACATATCTCCGAAAAAATTGATGCCCGGATTTCCATTGGTAAAGTGGATATCGCATTTTTCAAGAAAGTCGTATTGAAGGATGTTTTGGTGGAAGACCGGCAGGCAGACACGTTGCTGTTTGTCAGTTCCGTTTCGGCCAGCATTGATACATTAAGAATAAAAAAACAAAAACTTGCCCTGAGCAAGCTTGTATTTAACGATACAAAATTTCATGCCCGCCGCGATTCGTCAGGCGATTTTAATTTCAATTTCATCCTTGATGCTTTAAAAAGCGACAATAAAAAACCCGGCGACTGGAGTTACCGGTGTCGGAATTTTGTTTTCACCAATGCCGGTTTTTCATTTGCCGATTTTGCCGAAGAGGAACCGGCAACCTGGCAGATCGCGGATATTCAGCTTCACTCTTCTGATTTTTATCTGAAAAATGATTCTGCAATTTTACAAATTGACCAACTCACGCTGAATGATGGCAATGAGTTTATCATTCAGGATTTTAACGTATTGGCTGCCCTGTCGGGTAATAAAATCAATTTGGACAACCTTAATTTAAAAACCGGTTTTTCTCAGATCAGCCAGGGCAACTTCAGCATAGAACTGCCCGGCGCCGGAGAAAATTTTATTGAATCGGTACAGTTTGACCTGGAGTTTCTGCACTCCCAGATTAGTCTTTCCGACATTTCGCTGTTTGTTCCGTCACTGAAGGGAATGAACCAGACAGTGGACTGCTCCGGGCAGATAACCGGCAGTTCCGGCAACCTGAGAGGAAAGGACATTGAACTTTCCATTGATAAAAACACTTTTGCTTCGCTCGATTTTTCTGCGAATGACATTTCCAACACAGAAACCATGTACCTTTTCCTGGATTTAAAAAAGGCGCAGGCCTCTTTTTATGAACTGAGCCGGATAAAACTTCCGGAAGGTGGAAAAAACAGATACCTGAAATTTCCGGAGGAAATTTATCAGGCCGGACTGGTCTCATACCGTGGGAATTTTACCGGATTTTTAACCGATTTTGTGGCATTCGGCACACTTTCAAGTCAGATGGGAAGGATAACCACAGACCTTTCGGTGCTTCCGGGCGACAGAAAACAAATCACTTATCGTGGAAAAATTGCCACTGAAAATTTCAAGCTTGGTGATTTGATCAAGAGTGAAATCATCGGAGACATCACTTTCAACAGCAGTGTTGACGGAAATTACACGCTGGCAACCCATGTGGCCACAGGAAAGTTTACCGGAGATATTTCTCAGGTGGAAGTCAATAACTACCTTTATAAAAACATTCGTCTCGACGGGATTCTTGACAACAGAATGTTTGATGGAATGGCAGTTATGAATGACGCCAACCTGCAGTTCGATTTTTTGGGAAAAGTGAATTTCAATCCTGAACTGCCTGTGTTTGATTTTCGTCTCGATTTACAAAAAGCTTTACTCGACAGCCTGAATTTCAGCAATAAATATCCTGATGCCCAACTCTCATTTTTGATGGATGCCAATTTTTCGGGCAACCGGATTGACAACCTCACCGGTTCCATTGTGATGCAAAGCGGCGCCTACAAAAACCGGAACGGAGAAATTGACCTGGCCGGAATTCAGATGAAATCCATTTCAAGCGGATTGAATGATTACCTCACTTTTTCTTCGCCGGTGCTTGATCTGGAAATCAACGGTCATTTTCATGTTCAAAATATCCGGGATGCTTTAGGGAAAAGTATGCAGCAATACCTTCCTGCCATTGGCTTCAAGGGATTGAAACAGTCAATGGATAATAAATTCGGTTATCAATTAAATGTAAAGAATCTGGATGACGTTACTGCTGCATTTTTGCCGGGCATAAAAATCGATACTCCTTTTCTGCTCTACGGGCAAATGGACTCAGACGATTCTGTTTTTGAACTGAAAGGCAGTATTCCGGCAATCCGTTCCGAAAAGGTGCTGATCAGAAATATTTTCATAGGGAACAATCCCCATGAGAACAACTATGTTTCACGTTTCATGTTTGGTGAAATTTTGCTCAAAAACGGAATTTCATTCAACAATCTGACGGTTGACTCGAAAATTTCCGACAACACCATTATAAACAGTATCGTCTGGGGAAAAGAGGGAAAAAACAAGTACAGCGGTGAACTGATAAACAAGGCGGTCATCAGTCAACCCGACGACTCTCCTTTTCTTCACTGGGAAATAGTAGGCGGAGATTCGCATGTCTCCATTGCCGATTCCACCTGGCGGATCAACCCCTTCACGGCAAGTATTGACAGCTCAAGCGTGAATGTCAGCAACCTAAAAATTCAAAGCAGCAACCAGCAGGTTATTTTGGACGGAAGCATCTCAAAAAGCGACTCAAGCACAATGCTTGCACTGTTTGACAACATCAAACTGAGCAATCTGGGCGCCTATCTTGAAAGCGATTTGCCGCTTCACGGAACCCTGAACGGCTCAGTTCAGCTCAATGATTATTACGGACAGCGGTTACTGCTTTCAGATTTGAAAATTGAAGATTTGATTTTCAGGGATCACGATATTGGGAACATGTCGCTCTACAACGTCTGGGAGCCGGAAAAGCGGCTGCTGAACTCAGAAATGATTGTTGAAAAAAACGAGAGACGGAGCCTTTATGCAAACGGCAGCTACAATCCCGAAACCCGTGAAATTTCTTACGATGTCAATGCGGATCATCTCTCGCTGGTCGTTTTGGGAACCGTTATCCGAAATACATTTTCCAACTTTCACGGCGACGGAACCGGCAGGGTGAAGATTCACGGAACGCCTGACAATATTCTGTTGACCGGCGCCGTGGAAGCGTCAAACGCCGGGGTGACCATTGATTTCACACAAGTAACCTATAATTTCACCGATTCAGTCTATTTCAAAGGGAATACCATTCTGTTCGACAAAATATCAATAACCGATTTTACAGGCAACAAAGGCATTTTTGACGGAACGATTGTGCATAAAAATTTTTCAGAAATGAAATACAATCTTTCCGCATCCTCTCCCCGCCTGATTGCCATCAATACCACTCCGCGCGATAATCCGCAATTCTACGGACAGGTAATCACCAACGGCAGGGTCAGCATAACAGGAGAAGGAGGCAATGTAAGACTCTCAGGATCAGGAACCACGCTTGCCGGAACAAATGTGAATATTTCCCTTGAAAATGAAAGCGAACTGGAACGGTACGATTTTATTCAGTTTGTTTCAACCGAAGATACGGTGCGGCGACAATTCCTGTTTCCGCGCAGAGATGACGGCGCTTTCAGTCTTGACCTGGAGATTACAGCAACCCCGGAAGCAAAGGTGCAACTGATCTATAACTCCTACATCGGCGATGTCATCCGTGCACAGGGTGAGGGAGTGCTGAGGTTCGGCATAAACAATGATGGCGACATTACGCTCTCCGGAAATTATACCGTGGAGAAAGGAGACTATCTCTTTACCCTGCAAAATGTGATCAACAAGCGCTTTACCATTGAACAGGGGGGCACAATCACCTGGTCTGAAAACCCGTACGATGCCATCATTGACATCAATGCGGTATATAAGCTGAAAGCTTCACTCTATGATCTGCTGGTCAATACCTATGAAAATGTTTATCAGCACCAGCGGATTCCGGTGGAATGCAAAATCATTCTGACTGAAGAGCTGTCCAATCCGAACATCAATTTCGGAATTGATTTTCCATCGGTGGAAGACAGGCTCGTAGAGGAGGTAAAACAGTTTTTCAACACTCCTGAGGAAATGAACAAACAGATTCTGTCGCTGGTGGTGTTAGGTAAGTTTTACACCCCGGAATACCTCCGCGGGACGTATGAAGCCCAGAACCCGAACCTGTTCGGCACCACTGCAAGCGAACTGCTTTCCAATCAGCTGAGCAACTGGCTCTCCCAGATCAGCAGCAATTTGGATATCGGGCTGAATTACCGACCGGGAAGCCAGATTACAAACAATGAAATTGAACTGGCGCTGAGCACCCAGATGTTTAACGACCGGGTCACCATCAACGGAAACATCGGGAACAACAACAATCCGAATTCAAGCAATAACAGCCAGTTGGTGGGTGATTTCGACATCAACGTCAAACTCACATCCAACGGAAAACTCCGGCTCAAGGCATATAACCGCTCCAACAATAACCTGATTTATGAAACGGCGCCTTACACGCAGGGCGTTGGATTTTCCTTCACCGAAGAGTATAATACTCTGGAAGATCTGTTTGAGAAGATGAAAGCTATCTTCGTCCCAAGGGGTAATTAGATGCAAAAAGCCCTAATCGCCGCAAATATGCGGTGATTATTTCATATATTTACCGCAAAGTATTTATCTGTAATGGCAAAATATATCTATCAGCACAAAAACTGGCTACATTTTTTTTGGCAGGATAATGCCATCAATTCATTATTTGGCGAAGTGCGAAATCTTCAGGGGAGAATTAGCGGGCAAATAATCACACTTGTTCAAAATCTTAGAAATTAAAAAAGAGCTGAACACCTTACCTTTTATCAAAAAGTGAAATCAATCAGTTTCTTTCATTCTGACATCCTTACACTTTAAGTACCTGAAATCATGGTAGTTTTAATTTATATTTCTTGATTTATCAGATTACCGGAAGCTTGAATTCAATCCAAATTCCGGCACAATATAAATGTGGTATGAGTTTTGCCATAGGCCTATTGAAGAAACAAATCTTCAAATTAAAATTAAAAGCCATGAAAAAGTTTATTTACACATTAATCACCGCACTGCTTACCACAGTCTGGAGCATAGCCGGGGCAAACACATACCAGAGCGAATATCTGGGCCTGCCGGGTGATAATCTGAATCTCTATGCAGTAATGAAACTCTTCCAGGAGTCAGAAACTCTTGAAGGCTTTGAAAGAGGCCTTAATGATCCGAATTCCATGATCAATAATCTCGACCTCAATCGCGATAATTTGATAGATTACATTTCAGTACACGACTATGTTGACGGAAACGTGCACAACATTGTTCTGAGAGCAAACCTCAATAAAAATGTAAGCCAGGACGTAGCGGTATTCGTTGTTCAGCAGTTCAGCAACGGCTCAGTACACATCCAGTTGATTGGGGATGAAGCTTTATACGGAAAGAACTATATCATTGAACCGATTATAGATGGTCATTATGCAGAAACCCCGAATCCGGGCTATCTGGGAACACCCACAGTCAGAACAAATGTTACGGTAGTGAAAACAACGCCCTATCTGATTGCTGCCTGGCCCGTTGTCAGATTCCTTTATACACCGAGCTACATTGCCTGGCGTTCAGCATGGTACTGGGGCTATTACCCAACCTACTGGAATCCCTGGAGGCCACACTACTGGCACTATTACTACGGGTATCATTCCCACTGGAATTCATTTTACCACACACATTTCCACTACACTGTTACACCACGGTATGCACGCTACAATGACTTTTACTACACAAATGTCAGGACTTACTCTCCGACTGTTATAGTCCAGATTAATAAAGGGAGCTACAATGACACCTATTCCCGCCCTGAACAAAAGGCAGAAGGCGAAGCGCTCTATGCACGGAGAAATCCTGTCCAGACTACAGTGGCAAGGGAAAACAATGCAGTGAGCAGCAGCGGAAGAAGAACAACTTCAGCAACAACAAATGAAAAATCTGCTACCACAACCGGAACAGATGCACAGACACGAAACAGTGCCACATTGCGCAGTGGAACCATAGAAAGACAGGCAGAAACAAATAATGCTGAAACCCGCAGAGCTACTTCAGTTTCCGCTACTTCAAGAAGGGAAACCAACAGTGCAACTACAGGGGAAGTAAAAACTGCCACACAGCCGGCGCCTGCAAACAGGGCAGTTCAAACTACAAATACCCGTGAAAGAAATGCAGCTTCAAGCACCACAAACAGCGCTGCAACACAGCAAAGGGTAATAACCCAGCCACGGACTGCCACACAACAAAGCACAACAAAGCAAAAACCAACTGCACAGCAGCGTGTAACGACACAGCCTAAGCCGGCTGCACAACAACGCACAACAACACCGCCGGCAGCTACAAAATCTGCAACTACCCCTGCACCTCGCCAAAGCACGCCCGCCGTATCATCCGGCAGCAGAACAACTACACAGAGAAGCAGCACAACAGTTCAGAGCAGGACAACAACCGGAAGCACAAAAAGCACGGCAACTTCAGGCGGCGGAGCACAAAGAAGCACAAGCAGCAGCTCTTCCCGCAGATAAAAGATAATACTTCTGAAGATAAACATCAGGCACATTGCAACAAACGGCCACCTCACCCGGTGGCCGTTTCCTTTATGGATTTTGCTAAAATCAAGCTCAAAAAATTTCCTGGACTATTCCGAAATATAAAAAACAGTCTGAAGAAAATCAGATCAATCCGTTTGACCTTCCAGCCAGATTACAAAGTTTATAAATCACACGTGCGGCTACATTGGCATCCCACTCATTGTTTCCGGTTTCACACACATCAAAACCGATGATTCTCCGCCCGCTTTCCACCACCTTTTTCAAAAGGAAAAGAGCTTCCTGAAATTCCAGTCCGCCCGGAACCGGAGTACCGGTTGCAGGGCAAAGCTTCGGGTCAAGGCCGTCCACATCAAAGCTGATATAGACCAAATCAGGAAGTTCAGCAACAATTTCTGAACATTGGAGGCTCCAGGTTTTTCCATCGAACTGCTCTTCTTTCAATTTTTGATCAAAAAAAACTGAAATCCTCTCTTTTTCCTTATCAACCAACTCCATCTCTTCATCACAGTAATCACGAATTCCCACCTGAACAAGCTTTGATACCTGCTTTTCTTTAAGAACATTATAAAAAATGGACGCATGAGAATATTGAAATCCTTCATAACTGTTCCGCAAATCAAGATGCGCATCAATATGCAGAATACCGAAATTACTGTATTTCCCGGCAAGAGCCTTTATGTACCCCAACGGCACGCTGTGTTCTCCGCCCACTATTCCAACAAGTTTATCCGCATCCAGCAATCTTTTTGATGAAGAGAGCAACCAGCCGTTAAGATATTCCGACGCCGAATTGATTTCATTCAGAAGCTTTTCCATTGCTGGATTTTCAGCAACTCTCCCCCCTTCTTCAAGAAAACGAATGTAAACCGCAGACTTTTCCCGGAGTTTTCTGCTGTTCTCTAAAATTTCCTTATCTGGCGATTGCATGAAAATTCCCAGTTTCCAGGCATCCTTCACATCGGCGTCGTACAAATCCAGTTGCAGTGAAGCTTCCAGGATAGCATCCGGCGCCATGGCCGTACCTTCACCATAAGAAACCGTTACGTCCCAGGGGACAGGCAACAGCACCACACGGGCCGAATTCTCAGAAAAAGGCAGCCCGATAAAATTTCCATTTCTCAAACCTATTCCGCTGGTGTCAAAATCAGTTATTTTCTTCATACATCCATTAAATTTATTTATTTTGTATCGTTTTTACGATGCAGGAATGAATGGCTAAAATATCATCATTCCTTCAAAAAACAGTGAATTTATAATTTTAAAACAGAAAAAATAAAATGAGTAAAGTTTTAATCATTGGTGCGGGTGGCGTAGGCCGGGTTGTTGCAGCCAAATGTGCCGCCAATCCCGAAGTTTTCTCAGAAATTATGCTTGCAAGCCGCACGCTTTCAAAATGCGAAACAATAGCCCAGGAAGTGGGCAAAGGACGCATCCGAACAGCACAGGTCGATGCCGACAATGTTCAGGAAGTCGTGGAACTGATCAACAGTTTCAAACCCAAACTGGTCATAAACGTGGCGCTTCCCTATCAGGACCTCTCCATCATGGATGCCTGCCTGGAAACCGGCGTTCACTACCTGGACACAGCCAACTACGAACCCAAGGACGAAGCAAAGTTTGAGTACAGCTGGCAGTGGGCCTATCACGACAAGTTTAAGGATAAAGGGATTATGGCGGTATTGGGCTGCGGATTTGACCCCGGCGTAACAAGTATTTACACCGCCTATGCAGCAAAGCATCATTTTGATGAAATACACTATCTTGATATCGTGGACTGCAATGCCGGAGACCACGGAAAAGCTTTTGCAACCAACTTTAATCCTGAAATCAATATCCGGGAAGTGACCCAAAAAGGAAAATACTGGGAAAATGGGAAATGGATTGAGACAGAACCTCATGCAATTAAAAAAGTGCTGAATTATCCCGAAATCGGGCCCCGCGATTCCTATCTGATCTTTCACGAAGAGCTGGAGTCGCTGGTGAAAAATTTCCCGACGCTCAAGCGCGCAAGGTTCTGGATGACTTTCGGGCAGGAATACCTCACACACCTTCGGGTCATTCAGAATATTGGCATGGCACGTATCGACCCTGTGAAATACAAAGGAGTTGATGTAGTTCCGCTGGAATTTTTGAAATATGTGCTGCCCGACCCCGGCAAATTAGGAGAAAACTATGTGGGTGAAACTTCCATTGGCTGCCGGATCAGGGGTATTAAGGATGACGAAGAAAAAACTTATTATGTCTGGAACAATTGCAGCCATCAGAAAGCTTTTGAGGAAACAGGCGCTCAGGCGGTTTCCTACACCACCGGCGTTCCGGCAATGTTGGGCGCAATGATGGTGCTTACCGGAGAATGGAAAGGCAAAGGAGTTTTTAATGTGGAAGAATTCAATCCCGACCCGTTCATGGAAAAAATCGGCGAATACGGATTGCCATGGAATGAGGCAATCAACATTGATCTGGAATTGTAATTTTCACAAAATTGGACTATTCAAAAATTCCTTCACCGGCCTTTGTGCTCGATGAAAAACTGCTTCGGAAAAATCTTGAGCTCATTGACCGGGTGCAAAAAGAAGCGGGAATTGAAATCATTCTCGCTTTCAAGGGCTTTGCCATGTGGAGTGTTTTTCC